>NZ_JBBARU010000088.1:0-12345 GCF_040399605.1 Rhodovarius sp.
GCCGATCAAGGCGTTGCGCCATGTCCGCTAAACTTGGTGAATAATCCGGGCTAGAAGGCACGCAGCTTTGCCATTTAACGGTCGGGGGGCCGAAGAATGGGTGAGAAAGTTGAGACTAAATCGTGCCTCTGGGGGATAGAGAGATGTTATTGTTGAATATGGATCGCGCCACCCAAGCCAGCACCACGCATGGCGAGCCTGCTGGGGCCAGCATATCCGCCGGCTTGCCGCCAGGCGCCAATGACACCGCCATCGGCCCCGTCGTCATGGTCGCCGATGACGAAACCGACCTGACCGACGAGATTTGCAGCTATCTCGGCCGCAACGGCATCCAGCCCATCGCCGCCCATAATTTCGCCGATGCCATCAAGATTCTCACCACCCGCCATGTTGATGCCATCCTGCTCGACCAGCGTTTTGGCCCGGTGGATACCCTGCCGCTGCTGCCCACGCTGCGCATGGTCACCCAGGCCCCCATCCTCATCCACACCGGCAATCGTGATGAGGCCGATCGGGTGCAGGGCCTCGAGCTCGGCGCCGATGATTTCCTGCTCAAACCCGTCTCGGGGCGCGAATTGGTGGCAAGGCTGCGCGCCTGGCTGCGCCATGTGCCGCCGCAAATGCCCCCTCCCGCCAATGGCGCTCAGCCCGCCCCAGTGCAAATGGCCCTCGCCATTCCCCACCCGCCTGAGGCCGGCTGGCGCATCCTCACCAATGCGCGGCGGCTGCATCGCCCCGATGGCACGGCGCTGCGGCTCACCAGCGCCGAATTCGATATCCTCGCCGCCCTTGCCGCCAAACCCGGCGAGGTTCGCTCGCGCGAAGAACTCACCCGGCAGGTCTTCCGCCGCAGCTGGCGGCCGGGCGACCGGGCGGTGGACAATGCCGTGCTGCATCTGCGGCAAAAACTGGCCGAGGAGTTCTCGGATGGCTGCATCGTGACCGTGCGTCAGGTTGGCTATGTCTTCACCGGCTTCCCGCAGCCCTGACCCTTCCCACCGCTTCGCCCCCCCGGCGTGCCCGGCCCCGCTGCGCGCCTTTCGGCGCCGGCGGGGCCGGTTCAGTTTGAGAGCCAATTCGGTGCGCCGCGGCTCGCTGCACAGACTTTAGAGACGCTCATGGCAGAGGAAAAAAGCAAAAAGGCTTTGCCCCTCATCAGCGGCACCCCATCACCCGCAAACGCCTATGCGCGCTGAAAGGTCAGCACCGCCTCGGCGCCCTGGCCATGGCCCAGATTGCGCAGCGCGATATGGCCGCCAAAGCGCAGCATGATCGACCGGCAAAGTGCCAGGCCAAGCCCCATGCCCTGGCGCGCCGGCTTCGTGCTGAAGAAAGGCTCAAACACCCGCTCCAGCGCCTCGGCCGGAATACCCCCGCCGGTGTCGCGCAGCAGCAGCCGCACCTCATGCGCCGCCAGACCCGGCTCGCCAATAATGCGCAGCCGGCGCTGCCCCTGTGGGGATGCGGCCATGGCATCGCGCGCATTCAGCGCCAAATTAACCACCAATTGCTCCACCAGCACCGGCTGCCCCCGCACCGCGGCAAGCCCCGGCGCCATATGCAGCGCAACCTCAATGCCCGCCTCCGCCAGCGTGCCACCCACAAGGCCAAGCGCCCCGCGCAGCGCAGTGGCGAGGCATACCGGCTCGAGCGCCACCGCCTCCAGCCGGCCAAAGCTGCGCAATAGGGCGGCGATGGCCTGGGCGCGCTCGGCCTGGGCGGCGATGCGTCGCAGCCGCAGCAGCGCCTGGGGAATGCCCGCCTCGCCCTCCTCCAGCGCCTCCAGCGCATTTTCGGCGGCGAGCGCCATCACCGCCAGTGGCTGGTTCAATTCATGCGCCAGCCCAGCCGCCATGACGCCCCGCGCCTCCATCTGCCCCCGGTCATCACCCAGGCCGGAAGCCTCGCGCTCTCCCGTCACATCGGCCAACCAGCCCAGCACATCCACATGGCCAGGCCCGCGCCCCACCACCCGCGCCCGCTCACGCAGCCACATCCAATTGCCATCAGGCCGACGCAGCCGATACGCCACCTCGCCCTCATCCAAAGCTTCCCCACCGGGGGCGGCGAGGCGTTCGAGCAGCGGCGGGCCGGGCGGATAGCTGCCCCAGTCGATGCCGCGCTGCCACTTCGCCACATCCTGGAAATCCGCAACCTCCCAGCCCGTCACCTGGAGCATCGCGGCATTGGCCGCGGTGATGCTGATCTGCCACCCCATGCCCGCCCGGGCGGGGGTGAGGCGCGCCGCATAGGCCACGCCTGGCAGCAACGTGCTGCATTCGCTGCCCGCAGCCGCCACCACCCCATCTCGCGGAATAAGCCCAAAGAGCCATAGCAGCCCCAGCACAACAAGGCAGGACATGCCGATGGCCAGCCCATAGACCAGCAGCGCCAGCCGATGAGCGGCATCACCACCCGCCATATCCTCTACCCTCGCCTGCACGCTCAGTTCAAAGCCCGGCACCGAAACCGTGGCCACGGCCATGGCGCTGCCATCCTGGGCCGCCGGGCGGAACACCCCCCGCCCGGCATGGCCAGCAGGCAGCGGCCCAGGCGCCACGGCCTGCTCCAGGTGCTGCAGCCCAGCCCCGCTCATCGCTGGACGCCCTCGCGCGAGCACCTCCCCTTCGGCGTCAAGGATCAGCACCTGCGGCTCGCCGGGGCCGGTGGCGCCGGGCAGGGCCTGGGCCAGGCGCTGCGGGTCGATCAGCGCCAGCGCCAGCCCGGCAAAGCCGCCTCGCCCCAGCGGCCCGGCCGGGCCAGGTATCGGCGCCGAGAGCACCAGCCCCCCGGCCGCCAGGGCCGTCAGCAACGGCGCCATCCGCCCCTGGCGATGGGCCAAAAACAACCCGCTGCCGCCCAGCGAGGCGGGCAACGCCCCCGGTTGCGGCTGCCAGATGAGCACGCCATTGGCATCGCTCACCGCCACCGCGCGCAGCCCATCCTGGCCGTGATGCACCGCAGCGAGCAGGTTTTTTTCAATGGCATCCACCTCGCCCTGCGCGAAGCGGGCTTGCGCGAGGGCGCGGCTTTGCAGCGCGGCCAGGGCGCGTTGCGCAGGCTCCAGCGCGCGGGGCAGGGCATCGCGCGCCGCCCGGGCCGCCGCCATGGCGCGGGATTGGGCGGCGCTTTGCCGCATCGCCGTATCCTCGGCGATGAGCGCGAGCGCCGCAAACCAGGTGAGGAACAGCAGCAGCGCCCCGGCCATGCTGCCCAGAAGCAGAATCACCCGGCCGGCCCCATCCCCACCCGGCCCCTTGCGCCCTGGCGTGGCAGGCAGCCCGCCCTGTCGCCGCCAAGCCCATGGCCTGCCCAATGGCCGCTCTCCCGCATGCCGAATATCCATATGCAATTTATGTAAATCCAGGTGATTCGCTACCTCGGCGCAGCCCGTCTATAAAAGGGGCAGGTCAACACGCCCTGGGTGGAACAACATGGACAATATCGCCGCCAACCCCTGCATCATCGGCTGGGCGCATAGTCGCTTCGGCAAACTCGATGACGCGCCCGATACCGAGGCGCTGATCGGCCTCGTCGCCCGCGCCGCCATTGAAGATGCAGGGCTCGACCCCGCCGATATCGATGCCGTCTTCCTCGGCCAGTTCAATGGCGGCTTCGTGCGGCAGGATTTCCCCGCCTCGCTGGTCTTCCAGGCGGTGCCCGAACTGCGCTTCAAGCCGGCCACCCGGTATGAAAACGCCTGCGCCACCGGCTCGGCCGCCATTCACGGCGCGCTGGACTTCCTCGGCGCCAAACGCGGCCGCTTCACCCTGGTGATCGGCGTCGAGAAAATGACCGCCACACCTGGGGCGCGCATTGGCGAAATTCTGCTCAGCGCCTCCCACCTCAAGACCGAGGGCGAGGTGCCGGCTGGCTTCGCCGGCATTTTCGGCCGCATCGCCGAGAGCTATTTCCAGCGCCATGGCGACCAATCCGACGCCCTGGCCGCCATCGCCGCGAAAAACCACGCCAATGGCGTGGACAACCCCTATGCCCAGATGCGCAAAGACCTGGGCTATGCCTTCTGCCGGGCGGAGAGCGAGAAAAACCCCTTCGTCGCCCCCCCGCTCAAGCGCACCGATTGCTCGCTGGTCAGCGATGGCGCGGCCGCCCTGGTCATCGCCTCCGGCGAGGCCGCTGCCGGTTTCACCCGCGCCGTGCGCTTCCGCGCGACCGCGCAGGTGAATGACTTCCTGCCCATGGCATCGCGCGACATCATCAAATTCGAGGGTGCGGCACAGGCCTGGCGCCAGGCCCTGGCCACCGCCCAGCTCGGCCTTGATGACCTCTCCCTGGTTGAGACTCATGATTGCTTCACCATCGCCGAGCTGATCGAATACGAGGCCATGGGCCTGGTGCCGGAAGGGCAGGGTGCCCGGGCGGTGCTGGAGGGTTGGACCGCCAAGGATGGCCGCCTGCCGGTCAATCGCTCCGGCGGGCTGAAGGCCAAGGGCCATCCCATCGGCGCCACCGGCGTTTCCATGCATGTGCTCACCGCAATGCAACTCACTGGCGAGGCTGGCGATATGCAATTGTCCCGGGCCGATCGCGCCGGGGTTTTCAACATGGGCGGCGCGGCAGTGGCCAATTACGTCTCTATTCTGGAGCGGGCCGGCTAACATTGCTGCACCGCAACAGCTAACGGATTCGCAATTTTTTGTAAAAAACCTCTTGAACGTTTCGCGAGATGATCTATTCCCGACTTGTCAGGTGCGGCATTTGCCGCGTGCAACGCCCTCCTGGCAGCTTTGCCTTCCTCAACCTAGACTTGGCCGCCCCCGCAAGGGGCGGCCGTTTTTTTCGCCGCCCGGTTAAGCTTGGCTTTGGGGCTGGCATGGCGCACAAGACGCGCTTGTAAAGGTTTTCTCACCCGTGCTCCCCATTGTTGCCATCCTTGGCCGGCCGAATGTCGGCAAATCCACCCTGTTCAACCGGCTCGCCCGGCGGCGAATCGCGATCGTCGATGACCGCCCGGGTGTGACGCGCGACCGGCGCGAGGTGGAGGCCGAAATCGGCGGCCGCGATGTGCGCCTGATGGACACCGCAGGCCTGGAGGAGGCACCGGTGGAGAGCATCGCCGGCCGCATGCGGGTCAGCTCCGAAACGGCCCTCGGCATGGCCGATCTCGTGCTCTTCGTGGTCGATGCCCGCTCGGGCATCACCGCGACCGACCGCGCCTTCGCCAACCAGCTGCGCCGCACCGCGGTGCCCGTGCTGGTCATCGCCAATAAGGCCGAGGGCCGCGATGGCGGTGCCGGCGCGCTGGAGGCCTATGAGCTGGGCCTAGGCGACCCCATCGCCGTCTCCGCCGAGCATGGCGAGGGCTTTGGCGAATTGCACGACGCTGTGCGCGACAACCTGCCCGAACCCGACCCCGAGGCCGAGGAGAAGGAGAGGCCGCTGCGCCTGGCCATTCTCGGCCGCCCCAATGCCGGCAAATCCACCCTGCTGAACGCCCTGCTGGGCGAAGAGCGCATGATCGTCGGCCCCGAACCCGGCCTCACCCGCGATGCCATCGCCAGCGAATGGAATGATGGCGAGGGGATGGTGCGCCTCGTCGATACCGCCGGCCTGCGCCGCAAGGCCCGCATCGAGGACAAGCTGGAGGCGATGAGCGCGCAATCCTCCATCGCCGCCCTCAAGGAATGCGAGGTGGTGGTGCTCGTGCTCGATGCCCTGCTGGGCATGGAGGAGCAGGATCTGCGAATCGCCCGCTTGGCCGAACGCGAAGGCCGCGCTTTGGTCATCGCGCTGAACAAATGGGATGCGGTGGAAGACCGCGTGGCCACCCGCAAAAAACTCGATGATGTGCTGATGGCCAGCTTCGCCCAGATGAAGGGCATTGCCATCGTCACCATGAGTGCCGCCACCGGCCGCGGCGTGGACCGGCTGATGCCCACCGTGCGCGGCGTGCTGGAATTGTGGAATAAGCGCGTGCCCACCGGCGCGCTGAACCGTTGGTTCGAAGAGGCGCTGGAGCGCCACCAGCCCCCCCTGGTGCAGGGCAAGCGCCTGAAACTGCGCTACGCCACCATGCCCAAGGCCCGCCCGCCCACCATGGTGGTCTTCGGCACCAGGGCGGAATTGCTGCCGGTGGAATACCAGCGCTATTTGGTCAATTCCTTCCGCGAGGCCTTCCACATGCCCGGCGTGCCCATCCGGCTGCAAATGCGCGGCACGGAAAACCCCTTCGCCGACCAGGAATAGCCCCTCGGCTCAATCCGGCCGCAGCCCGGCCTGGCTGACCAGAAGCTGCCAGCGCCTGGCATCATCGGCCATGCGCTGACCCAGCGCCTCCGGCCCCGCCTCGCTGGGTGAAATGCCCAGATGATCCAGCCTTATGCGCAGCTGTGGCACCCGCAAGGCCTCCAGCACCGCCGCATAAAGCCGCGCCACCACGGCCTGTGGCGTGCCCCGCGGCGCCACCAGCCCATGCCAGCCCACCACCTCGGCATCGCCCAGGCCCAACTCCGAAAAGCTCGGCACCATGGGCAGTGCCGCCACCCGCCCGGGCGAGGAGACGGCCAGCCCGCGCAGCATCCCCGCACCAACCTGCTCGGCCACCGCGCCGATATTGCCCATCATGGCATGCACCGCCCCCGCCAGCAGGTCATTCAAAGCGGGCGCGCCGCCGCGATAGGGCACATGGCTCCATCGCCGCCCGGTCAATTCCTGCAGCAGCGCCTGCAACAAATGCGCGAGGCTGCCATTGCCGCCAGTGGCCACCGCCAGCGGCTCGCACCCCGCGCGCGCCAGAAAGCCGGCGAGGTCCGCGCTGGGGCTATCCGCCCGCACCACCAGAATTTGCGGCACCTGGGTGCCCTGCGCGACGGGCGCAAAATCCTCCACCGGGTCAAAGCTGAGTCCTGAAAACAGCGCCTTGTTGATGGAGAGATTATCCGAACCGGCGGCGAGGATAAGGCCATCCGGCCGGGCGCGGGCCACGAATTCAAAGCCGATATTGCCCGCCGCCCCGGCCCGGTTTTCGATGATGATGGGCCGGCCCAGCGGTGCTGCCATGAAGCGGGCCAGCAGCCTTGCCACGCTATCCTGGCTGCCGCCCGCCGCCGCCGGCACGATGATCCGCGGCGGGCGTTCAGGGAAATCCACCTGCGCCAAGGCAGGTGAGGTGAGCACGGCCGTCAGAATATGCCGCCGATGCATGGGAGGGATATGGTGCGCCGCCCGGGCCTGGGCAATGCGCTCAATCCGGCCTCAGCCCGGCACGGCGCACCACAGCGCCCCAACGCTGGGCATCGGACACCATCCTCGCCCCCAGCGCCTCGGGCGGCGCTTCGGTGCTCTCAATGCCCAGGGCGGCCAGGCGCTGCTGCAATTCGGGCACGGCCAGCGTCTGCACCAGCGCAGCATGCAGCCGCGCCACCATATCGGCCGGTGTGCCACGCGGTGCCACCAGCCCATGCCAACCCACCGCCTCGGCATGGGCGAGGCCGGATTCGTGGAAGGTCTTCACCTGCGGCAAGGCTGGTGTGCGCTGTGGCGAGGAAACGACAATCCCGCGCAACCGCCCCGCCCGCACATGCTCGGTGACGGCGCCGATATTGATCATCACCCCCTGCAGCGCACCGCTCATCAGGTCATTGACCGCCAGCGCCCCGCCCCGATAAGGCACATGGGTCCATTCCACCTCGGAGGCATCCTGCACCACCTGCTGGAGCAAATGTGATAGGCTGCCATTGCCGGGCGTGCCCACCGCCAATGGCTGCCGCTTGGCCAGTTCCACAAACCCCGCCAGCCCTTCTGCCGGGCTATCGGCCCGCACCACCAGAATTTGTGGCACCTGGGTGGCCTGCGCCACGGGGGCGAAATCCTCCACCGGATCAAAGCCCAGCCGTGGAAACAGCGCCTTATTGATCGACAGGCTGTCCGACCCTGCGGCCAGGGTCAGCCCATCCGGCCGGGCGCGGGCCACGATCTCATAGCCGATATTGCTGCCCGCGCCGGGATGGTTCTCCACGACGATGCTCTGGCCCAGCGGGCCCGCCATATGCCGCGCCAGCAGGCGGGCGACGATATCCTGGCTTCCCCCCGGGGCGACGGGTACAATCAGCCGGATCGGCCGATCCGCCAATCCTGGTTGCGCAGAGGCGACCATGGGCGCGGCGAGGGTGAGTGAGAGGCTATGGAAAAACGATCTGCGCTTCATGCGTTGTAGATACTTATATTGCACGCATTGTCAACGTGAATTCCATTTGGCAATTCTGCCACCACAGCGCAGCCGCGCGCGCCATCCCAGGAGACCACCCCATGTCACTCCAACTAGGCCAAATTGTTCCTGATTTCGAGGCGCAAACCACCATTGGTCCCATCCATTTCCACCAATGGCTCGGCGATTCCTGGGGCGTGCTGTTCAGCCACCCCAAGGATTACACCCCGGTCTGCACCACCGAACTGGGCGAGGCCGCCCGCCTCAAGCCGGAATTTGACCGCCGAGGCGTGAAAATCATCGGCCTATCGGTCGATACCCTCGAACGCCATGGCGGCTGGGAGGCTGATATCGAAGAAACACAGGGCCAGGCCGTGAATTTCCCGATGATCGCCGATACCGACCGCAAAGTCTCCGAAGCCTATGGCATGATCCACCCGCTCGCTGACCCCACCGTCACCGTGCGAACCGTCTATGTCATCGATCCAAACAAGAAACTGCGCCTGTCGCTGACTTACCCGCCCAGCACCGGCCGCAATTTCCTCGAAATCCTGCGGGTGATCGATAGCCTCCAACTCACCGACCGACAGAAAGTCGCAACCCCGGTGAATTGGCAGCCCGGCGAGCGCGCTATCATCCTGCCCAGCCTCTCAGACGCGGACGCCAAAACCCGCTTCCCCCAAGGCTGGGAGACGAAAAAACCCTATCTGCGCTACGTCACCATCAGCGAGTGATCGGCGAGGTCACCGTCTTCGCTTGCGGTGACATGGGTCTGGCTGGCTGCTGACAATAAGATCGAGGGGCTTTGCCCCTCGAGCACCCCAGGAGGAGGCTCAGTTTCAGCCACCTTCGATCAATTTATTGATATGGCAAATTAATCAAGGGTCCGGGAAAACGTCTCTATATGTGTCGAGCCTGGTGGGGGAGCGTTTCACCACCCTGCCAGGGCTAGGGCCTAACCCGCCATCAGATCACAAAGCTGATCACATCACTCGGCGCGCTGGCCAGCCCCGCCCCGGCAGCGCGGCGGGCCAGCATATCAAGGCTGATGGTATCAAGATGCTTCAGTGTCATCTCGTTGATATCCATCCAAAAGGGCTGCACCACCAAGGTGAAGAGAGGGTTGCTCTCACCCTCGGCCGGTGGGGCGGCCTCCTGGCTCACCGCGCGGATGATCTCGCCCAGGGTGATGCCTCGCCGGGGCCGCGCCAGCCTATACCCACCCGTCGGCCCGCGCGTGCTGCTGAGCACGCCCTGCCGCGACAATGGCTGCAAAATCGGCTCCAACCCGCGCCGCGCCAGCCCCAGCCTTTCGGCGATATCGGCCGCACTCACCGTGCCGCGCCCGGCATGCAGGGCGATATCCAGCACCACCGCGAGCGCCAGGGCTGGTCGGGCTTCCAGCAGCATATCGGGGGCTCCCTGTAAAACGTCACCGGCTTATCCCATAATACACGCCAATGATTCGTGATACTGGAAACGCCAGATGACGCACCCCGCCATTTCCCATGGGCTTTTGGGCTCTATCGGCCAAACCCCGCTCATCCGCCTGGCCCGCGCCAGCGCGGAGACGGGCTGCGAGATTCTCGGCAAGGCCGAATTCATGAATCCTGGCGGTTCGGTCAAGGATCGGGCAGGGCTCGCCATCATTCAGGCGGCGATGGAAGACGGCTCCCTCAAACCCGGCGGCACCATTGTCGAGGGCACGGCGGGCAATACCGGCATTGGCATCACCCTCGTCGCCAATGCGCTGGGCTTTAGGTCGGTGATCGTGATGCCCGAGACCCAAAGCCAGGAGAAGATCGATTTCCTGCGCATGATCGGCGCCGATCTGCGCCTGGTGCCGGCCAAGCCCTACTCTGACCCGGGCAATTACGTCCATGTCTCGCGCCGCCTGGCCGAGGAGAGCGGCGCGGTCTGGGCCAATCAATTCGACAATCTGGCCAATCGCGAGGGCCATCGCCTGACCACTGGCGCCGAAATCTGGGCGCAGACCGGCGGCCATATCGATGCCTTCACCTGCGCCTGCGGCACCGGCGGCACGCTGGCCGGCATCGCCATGGCGCTCAAGGCCCATAAGCCCGATCTGCGCATCACCCTGGCCGACCCGATGGGCAGTTGCCTCTATAATTGGGTCACCCATGGCACGCTGGAACTCGCCGGCTCCTCCATCACCGAGGGCATCGGCCAGGGCCGCGTCCCCGGCAATCTGGCCGGCGCGCCGATTGATGACGCGGTGCAGATTTCCGATGAACTCGCCCTCGAACAGGTCTTTGACCTCACCATCCATGAGGGTATTTCGGTGGGCGGCAGCGCGGGGCTGAATGTCGCCGCCGCCATCGCCGTCGCCCGCCGCCTCGGCCCTGGGCATACCATCGTGACCATCCTCTGCGATGGTGGCGCGCGCTATCAGTCGAAACTCTTCAACCCCGAATTCCTCCGGGGGAAAGGGCTGCCCACACCGCCATGGATGTCATGACCCCCCAATTCCGCGGCCGCATCCATGCCTCGGTGCTGGAGACCATCGGCGCCACGCCCTTGGTCCGCCTGCCGCGCATCGCGGCCGAGGACCGGCTGGTGGCCGATCTCTGCCTGAAACTTGAATTCTTCAACCCCATGGCCTCGGTGAAGGACCGCATCGCCCTCGCCATGGTGCGCGCCGCCGAGGCGGAGGGGCGGATCAGCCCCGGCGTCTCGGTGCTGGTGGAGCCCACTTCGGGCAATACCGGCATTGGCCTCGCCTTTGTCGCCGCAGCACTCGGCTATCGGCTGATCGTCACCATGCCCGAGGGCGCCTCCATTGAGCGGCGGCGGATGATGCGCCTGCTCGGCGCCGAGCTCGTCCTCACCCCCTCCAGCCGCGGCATGGCCGGCGCCATTGCCCGCAGTGAGGAGATCGCCGCGCAAACCCCACACGCCTGGCTGCCCCGGCAATTCGACAATCCCGCCAATCCGGATATCCATGCCCGCACCACGGCCGAGGAGATCTGGGCCGATACCGAAGGGGCGGTGGATATCATCCTGGGCGGGCTTGGCACCGGCGGCACCATGACCGGCATCGCCCGCGCGCTGAAACCCCGCGCCCCGACCTTGCGCGTCATCGGCATAGAGCCGGCAGAATCCGCCGTGCTGCATGGCGATGACCCCGGCCCGCATGGCATTCAGGGCATAGGCCCCGGCTTCCGCCCCTCGGTGCTGGATGTCAGCCTGCTCGATGGCATCGAATTGGCCAATGAGCGCGATGCCATCGCCACCGCCCGGCGCGCCGCCCGCATGGAGGGCCTCGCCTTGGGCATTTCCTCCGGTGCGGCGCTCAGTGTTGCGCTGCGCCTCGCCGCCCTGCCGGCCAATGCCGGCAAGCGCATCATCTGCATCGCGCCCAGCTTCGCCGAGCGCTATATGTCCACGGCACTCTTCGCGGGGCTCGACTGATGGAAATTTTCGAAATCGGCCGCACCATCCGTGACCGCGACCCAGCGCGCCCGACCTGGGCCGAGGTCCTGCTCTGCTATCCCGGGCTTTGGGCCGTGCAATGCCACCGTGTGGCGCATGCGCTCCACGGGTGGGGCCTGCCGGCCCTGGCGCGCTTCGTCAGCCAGACCGCCCGCTTCCTCACCGGCATCGAGATCCATCCCGGCGCCAAGATCGGCCGCCGGCTCTTCATCGATCACGGCATGGGCGTGGTGGTGGGCGGCACCGCCACCATCGGCGATGACGTCACCATCTATCAATGCGTGACCCTGGGGGGGCTGTCGCTCAAGCCCGGCAAGCGCCACCCCGATGTGCTGGATGGCGCGATCATCGGCGCGGGCGCGCAGGTGCTCGGCCCCATCACCGTCGGGCGCGGTGCGCGGGTTGGTGCCAATTCCGTGGTGGTGGATGATGTGGCCGAGGGCCTCACCGTGGTGGGCATTCCCGCCCGCAGCCCCAAAGGCTGCGATGAGGAGGCGACGGTGGGTTATGGCATGCCGGTGCGCGCCGGGGCGGACCCGCTGGGCGAGGAGGTGGCAGCGCTGCGGGCGGAGGTGGCCGCCCTGCGCGCCATGGTCCAGGCCCATTCACTGGACCGGGCAGGGTAGGGTGTGAGGCCCCCTTAGAGCCTGTTGCGTTCGCCTCGGCTCATTGCACAGGCTCTAAGCTTTTGTTTGACCAGCATCTTTATCCGCTCAAACGATTCC
>NZ_JBBARU010000089.1:0-11745 GCF_040399605.1 Rhodovarius sp.
TGCTCGGCCTCACCACCACCCAGGGCTTCCGTGACATCCTCGAATTCGGCATCGAGCAGCGCTACGACATCTACGATCTTTTCCTGAAGTTTCCCGAGCCCCTGGTGCCGCGCCGCCGCCGGATTGAGGTGGGCGAGCGCGTCGCGCATGATGGCCGCATTATCATCCCGCTCGACGAAGCAGCGGTCCGCGCCGAGGGGGCGCGCCTAGTGGCGGAGGGCTGCACCACCATCGCCGTCTGTTTCCTGCACGCCTATACCAATCCGGGCCATGAGCAGGCCGCGGGCCGCATCCTGCGCCAGGCCTTCCCGGGAATCGCGGTCAGCCTCTCCAGCGAGGTGGCGCCCGAGATCCGCGAATATGACCGCACCGTCACCACCTGCGCCAATGCCTTCGTGCAGCCGCTGATGGACCGCTATATCGGGCGGCTGACCCATGAACTCGCCAGCCTGGGCTTCCGCGGCGCGCTGCGCCTCATGCAGTCGGATGGTGGCCTCTGCGCGCCGGAGGTGGCGCGCGCCTATCCCATTCGTCTGCTTGAATCTGGCCCTGCCGGCGGGGCGCTCGCCACCGTGCTGTTCACCCGTGAGGCCGGGTTGGCGGATGCGATCGCCTTCGACATGGGTGGCACCACCGCCAAGGCCTGCCTGATCGAGAATGGCCGCGCCGAGATCGCGCCGATGATGGAAGCGGCCCGCGTGCATCGCTTCAAGCGTGGCTCCGGCCTGCCGATCAAGGCGCCGGTGGTGGACATGATCGAGATCGGCGCGGGCGGCGGCTCCATCGCAGGGCTGGACGAGACCGGGCTGCTCAAGGTCGGCCCGCATTCCGCCGGCGCGGAACCCGGCCCCGCCTGCTATGGCCTGGGCGGCTCCGAAGCGACGGTGACCGACGCCAATCTGCTGCTGGGCTATTACGATCCGGGCTTCTTCCTGGGCGGGACGATGGCGTTGGACAAGGCCGCGGCCGAAGCAGCCCTCGCCCGCCTCGGCGCGAAGCTCGGCCTCTCCGCCATCGAGGCTGCCGCGGGCATCCACGCCATCGTCTGCGAGACCATGGCCGGCGCCGCGCGCGTCCATCTGGTGGAGAAGGGCCGCGATCCGCGACGCCACGCCATGGTCGCCTTTGGTGGCGCCGGGCCGGCCCATGCGGCCCGCGTGGCGCGCATCCTGGGCCTGTCTGAAATGCTGGTGCCGCCCGCCTCGGGCGCCGCTTCGGCGCTGGGCTTCCTGGCCGCGCCGCTGGCTTTCGAGGTTTCGCGCTCAGTGGTAGCGCCGCTGGGTGAGGCGACGGACTGGGCGGGGCTCGACGCCACCCTGGCCGCGCTGGAAGCAGATGCCCGCGCCCGCCTGCGGGAGGCCGGCATCGGCGATGCGGCGATGACGGTCGAGCGCAGCGCGGAGATGCGCATGCTGGGCCAATTGCACCAGATTCTGGTACCGTTGCCGGCCGGCGCCCTGGACGCCACTCGCCTGCCCGAAATCACCGGAACCTTTGCCGCCACCTATCGCAGCCTCTACACCCGCGCGGTGGATGGAGAGGGCATCGAGGCACTGTCGCTGCGCGTGCGCGTCGCCGGGCCGGAGCCGCACATCAAGCTTTCCGGCGCGGTGGCTGGCGGGGCCGAGGACCGGCCGGCGCTGAAGTCGCGCCGTGAGGCCTGGTTCGATGGCGCCTGGCACGACACCCCGGTCTATGACCGTTACGCGCTCAAGCCCGGCGACAGCCTGCCCGGCCCCGCCATCATCGAGGAGCGCGAGGCCACCACCGTCATTCTGCCAGGCGATGTGCTCAGCATCGACGCCGCGCGCAACCTGCGCGTGACCATCGGGCAGACCCGCGCCGCCGCCGCGATCGTCACGCGCGACATGCCGCTGGCCGAGGCACGCGCGCGCATCGAGGCCGACCCGATCGGGCTTGAGATCATGTGGTCCCGCCTGATCTCGGTGGTGGAGGAGATGTGGCTGACGGTCTGCCGCACCGCCTATTCGCTGATCATTGCCGAAAGCCAGGATTTCGCGAATGAGATCCTCGACCCGCAGGGCAATCCCCTGGCGCATTCGCCACGCGCCATGCCGCTGTTCAACCTCACCCTGACGCGCTGCGTGAAGGCGCTGCTGGAGGAATTCCCGCCCGAGACGCTGCGGCCGGGCGATGTCCTGGTCACCAACGACCCATGGCTCTGCGCTGGCCATTTGTTTGACATCGCCCTCGTCACCCCGGTCTTCTTCGAAGGCCGCGTGGTGGCGGTGATGGGCACGGTGGGCCATGTCAGCGACATCGGGGGCGTGAAGGACCCGCTGAGCGCGCGCGAGATTTATGACGAGGGCGTGCAGATCCCCCCCATGAAGCTCTACAGCGAGGGCGTGCCGGATCGCAGCCTCATCACCATGCTGCGCAACAATATCCGCAATGCCGATCAGGTGATGGGCGATGTGCAGTCCATGATCACCGCCAATGCGCTGGGTGCGCAGCGCCTGACCGAGTTCATGCGCGAATATGGCCTCGATGACCTCGCGGCGCTGGCCGCGGTGGTGCAGTCCCGCAGCGAGGCCGCGACACGCGCCGCCATCGCTGCCGTGCCCGATGGCATTTATGAGAGCGAGATTGAGAACCGCCCCCTGGGTGAGGTGCTGCGGTACCGCCTGCGCGTCCATAAGCAGGGTGAGACCATCCATGTCGAGCATGTCGAGGCGCCGCAGCAATTGCCGCGCGGCGGCCTGAACTGCACCATGAATGTGACCATGGGGCATTCTTCCTACCCGTTGAAATGCATGCTGACGCCGAATGTGCGCGGCAATGCCGGCTGCTACGAGCCGATCACCGTCACCGCGCCGCCGGGCACCGCGCTGAATGCCAATAGGCCGGCCGCTGTGGCGCATCGCACCCGCGTCTCCTGGTATATCGGCCCTAACCTCTACCGCGCCCTGTCTGCGGCGATCCCGGACAAGGTGCAGGCCTTCACCGGCATGCCAAAATCCTTCGGATTTTACGGCCGGAACGCGCAGGGCCGCCTAGCCTCGGATCACTTCTTCATGGGCGGTGGGCAGGGCGCCTCGATGCATGGCGATGGCAAGTCGGGCCTGCTTTTCCCCACCTCGGCCGCGAATACGCCGGTGGAGATGCTGGAATCGCGCATGCCGGTGCTGGTGCTGGAAAAGACACTGGTGCCCGATACCGGGGGGGCGGGCCGGCAGCGCGGTGGCCTGGGCCAGCGCATGCGGGCACGTCGGCTGGAGGGCGGCGCCGAACCCATCTCGGTCGGGCTGTTCCCGGAGGGCTGGGGCATCAAGCCCATGGGCCTCTTTGGTGGTCAGCCGGGCGGGCCGCCCCATGCCGGCGTGCATGGCGCCGATGGCAGTTTCCACGATGTCGGCACGGGTGAAACGGTGAGCCTGTTTGACGCGCAGACCATGATCGAGGCGCAGATCGCCGGCGGTGCTGGCTTCGGCGACCCGGGGGAGCGCGCGCTGGAGGCCATCGCCGCCGATCTTGAGGATGGCTACATCACTGAGGCGGGTGCGCTGCGCGATTACGGCAGGCTGCCCACCCGCATACCAGCAACCCAAACGGGGAATGACTGACATGCCCAGCCGCCGCCATATCCTGGGCGCCTTTGCGCTCACCCCAGGCACCAGCTTCGCTTTCGAGCGCGACGGCGCCCGCAAGGTGCTCGTCTTCTCCGGCAACCAGGCGGTGCCGGTGCTGGACCCGCATGTCCGCTATGACTGGTCGACACGTATGGTGCAGCAGGCGCTTTATGACGCGTTGCTGAAATACGAAGGCTCGCCGCCGCGCATCGTGCCTTGGCTGGCCGAGCGACATGAGGTTTCGGCCGATGGGCTGAGCTACACCTTCCATCTGGTTTCCAATGCCAAGTTTCATGATGGCAGCACGGTGGATGCGGAGGCGGTGCGCTTTTCCTTTGAGCGCGCGCTGCGGCTGAATGCCGGTATCGCCTGGATGCTGAAGGATTTTCTGCGGCCCGAGAACATCGTGGCCGTGGATGCGCGCACGGTGCGCTTCACGCTGGACCGGCCCTTCGCGCCGTTCCTCTCCTATGTGCCCTGGTGGTACATTGTGAACCCGCGCCTGGTCACCGCCAATGCAGTGGATGGCGATATGGGCCGCCGCTGGATGACCGAGAACGCCGCCGGCTCCGGCCCGTTCAAGCTCCGCCGCTTCGATGGCAATGCGCTGATCCACCTCGATACCGTGCCGGAGTATTGGAAGGGCTGGCCGATGGGTGAGGCCGGGCGTCTGTCGGGCGTCATCTTCCGCATTATTCGCGAGGCAGCGCCCCGCCGGGCGGCGTTGCAGCGGCGCGAGGCTGATGCCATCACCAACCTTTCGCCCGATGATATCAGCCAGTTGCAGCGCCTGCCCGGCATCCGCATCGAGGACCATCCGGGCCTCTCCACCTTTGGCATCAAGTTCAACACGCAGCAGGGGCCGACGGCGGATATCAATCTGCGCAAGGCCATCGCCTTCGCCTTCGACTATGACAGCCTGATCACCATCCATAATGGCGCGGCCGTGCTGCAGACCTCCCCCTTCCCGCCGGCCATGGCCGGGCATATCGACGTGCCGGGAATCCCCCGTCGGGACCTGGCGAAGGCGCGGGAGTATCTGGCACGCAGCCGCTTCCCCAATGGCGGCATCACGCTGGAATACGTGCATGTGCAGGGGCTGGAGGATGCGCGGCGGATCGGCCTTTCGCTGCTCGACAGCCTGCGCGCGCTGAACATCCAGGTGAACATCGCGGGCCAGCCCTGGACCACCATGGTCAGCCGTGGCTCCAAGCCGGACACGGCGCCGAATATGACCTCGGTCTATGTCACGCCCGTGGGTACGGACCCGGATACTGTGGCCTACCAGTATCATCGCGATTCCTGGGGCCTGTTTTATGGCATGAGCCACTACGACAACCCCGAGGTCTGGCGGATGATCGAGGCCGCGCGGGCGGAGGGGGACCATGCCAAACGCATGGAACTCTATGCCGAGATCCAGCGCCGCATCGTCGATGACCAGCCGGAAATTTTCGGCATGCTCGCCAACCGGCTCTGGGCCATGCGGGATTATGTGAAGGGCTTCTCCTTCAGCCCGGTGCGCCTCTCGGGCGAGGTGGATCTCTATCCGATGTGGATCGACGCCTGACCGCCTATCTGCTCCGCCGCGTGGCGCTGGCGGGCGTCATGCTCTTTGGCCTGGTCTGCATGACCTTCGTCATCGCCAATGTGGCGCCCAATGACCCGGCGGCGCTGGCGGCGGGGCCGGATGCCGGCCGCTCGCAGATTGAGCAGGCGCGGCGCGATTATGGCCTCGACCGGCCGCTGCCGGAGCAGTTCTGGCGTTATGTCAGTGACCTGGCGCGGGGCGAGTTAGGCCGCTCCATCGCCACAGGCCGCAGCGTGGGGCAGGACCTGGCGCGGTATTTCCCGGCGACGCTGGAACTCTGCCTGCTGGCCATGCTCATCGGCCTATCTGTCGGCGTGCCGCTTGGGGTGCTATCCGCCCTGATGAAGGACCACTGGGTGGATCATCTGACGCGCATCTTCGCCGTCTCCGGCATCGCCCTGCCGCCTTTTTGGTTTGGCCTGCTGCTGCAACTGACCTTCGCCACCGCCTTGGGTTGGCTGCCCACAAGCGGGCGGCTTTCGGTGATGACTGAACCGCCCGACCCGATCACCGGCCTGCTGCTCACCGATGCGCTGCTGCGCGGCCAATGGGGCGTGTTCGGCGAGGGGCTTTCCTATATCCTGCTGCCCGCCATCGTGCTTTCCTTTCCCTGTCTCGCTTCCATCCTGCGGGTCAATCGGGCGGAGATGGTGGAGGCGCTGCGGGCCGACTATGTGATGTCGGCCCATGCGCATGGCGTGAACCCCTGGCGCATCGTCTGCGTCCATGCTTTGCGCAATGCCATGCTGCCGACGCTGGCCATCATCGGCCTCCGCTGGGGCTGGATGATGAGCAGCACCGTGCTGGTCGAGACGGTGTTCGACTGGCCCGGCATCGGCCTTTATGCTGTCTCCTCCGCCATTGCGGGCGATTTCAAGCCCGTGATGGGCGTCACCCTCATCATCGGCCTGAACTTCATGGCGGCGAACCTGATCGTGGACCTGCTATATGGCGTACTCGACCCGCGCCTGCGGGAGGGCTGAATGGGCCGCAAGTTTCGCCTCGCTCTCTGGCTGCTGTCGCGCTCCTTCGCCTCGATGCTGGGCATTGCGCTGGTGGTCTCTATCGTCACCCTGGCGCTGATCGGCCCCTGGATCGTGCCTTACCCCGACCATGTCGCGGGCGGCATCGACCTTGCCAATAAATTGCAGCCGCCCTCGGCTGCGCATTGGTTCGGCACCGATGAGGTGGGGCTCGATATCCTCACCCGCGTCATCATCGGCGCCCGCGTCTCGCTGCTGGTGGGCGTGGCCATCACGCTCAGCGCGGCCGCCATCGGCGTGCCGCTGGGGATCCTGGCCGGCCTGCTGGGCGGGCCTGTGCGTGAGGCGATTATGCGCCTGACCGACCTTTTCCTCTCGGTTCCTGGGCTGGTGTTGGCCATCGCGCTGGTCGCGGCGCTGGGGGCGGGCATCGTCAATGCGATGATCGCGCTGATCCTGGTCTGGTGGCCGGGTTATGTCCGGCTGGCGGAGTCCAAGGCGCTGTCCATCCGCTCCGAGCCTTATATCGAGGCCGCGCGGGTGGCGGGGGCCAGCACCGCGCGCATCCTCTGGCGGCATGTGCTGCCCAATAGCCTCTCGCCGCTCATCGTGAAGATGAGCATGGATATCGGCCAGGCCATCCTGGCCGTGGCCTCGCTCGGCTTCCTGGGCCTGGGTGCGCGGCCCCCCACGCCGGAATGGGGCGCGATGATCTCCATCGCCCGCGGTTACCTGCCGGAATGGTGGTGGTACGCAATCTTTCCGGGCGCCTTCATCTATGCCGCCGTGCTGGGTTTCAACCTGCTGGGGGATGGCCTGCGCGATATCCTCGACCCGAAGAGCAACCGCGGATGACGCCACTTCTCGCCATTCAGGATTATCGCCTGGCCTTTGATGGTTTCGACGGCACCGCCCATGTGCTGGACGGCATCGACCTGCAACTCCGCGCCGGCGACACCCTGGGCGTGGTGGGCGAGAGCGGCTGCGGCAAATCGGTGCTGGCGCGCAGCCTTTTGCGGCTCAATCCCAGCCCGCCGGCGCGGGTGGTCTCGGGGCAGATCCGCTTCGAGGCGGACGATGTGCTGGCGATGCCGCCGGCCCGCCTGCGCGCGCTGCGTGGCCGCCGCATCGCCATGATCTTTCAGGACCCGGCGAGCCATTTGAACCCGCTGCTTTCGATTGGCACCCAGATGGAGGATGCCATTCGCGGCCAGGATGGCGCCACGGGCCGCAGCCGCCCGCGCCATGCGGCCCGCGCCCATGCCGCGGCGCTGCTGAGCGCGGTGGGCCTCGGCGATGCGCCGCGGCTTTTGGCGAGCCACCCGCACCAACTCTCCGGCGGCATGCGCCAACGCGTGCTCATCGCCATGGCGCTCGCGGGGGACCCTGCGCTGCTGGTAGCAGATGAACCCACCACGGCGCTTGATGTGACCGTGCAGGCGCAGGTGCTGGCGCTGATAGCCGAACTTGTGCGCGCCCGTGGCCTGACGCTGATGCTGATCAGCCACGACCTGGGCGTGATCGCCGCCGCCTGCGCCCGCACGGTGGTGATGTATGCCGGCAATATTGTCGAGTATGCGCCAACGGCCGCGCTGCTGGCGCGCCCGCTGCACCCCTACACCAAGGGCTTGCTGGCCGCCGTGCCGGAGCTTGACCGGCCTGACATCAGGCCGCGCGGCATTCCTGGTGGCATTCCCAGCCTGCGCGCCCCGCCGCCGGGCTGCCGCTTCCACCCGCGCTGTGACAGGGCAACGGCGCTCTGCGCCGCCGAGAAGCCGGCCCTGCGCGAGGCCATTCCCGGCCGGACCGTCGCCTGCCACCACGCGGAGGCCTGAGCATGTTGCTGCACGCCACTGGGCTCGAGAAAACCTACGCCACCAGGGCCACCGCCTTCCGCCGGGCCAGCCGCGTGGCGGCGGTGGCCGGGGTGGATATCAGCCTGGCCGAGGGTGGCGCGCTCGGCCTCGTCGGCGAGAGTGGCTGTGGCAAGTCCACCCTGGCGCGTTTGCTGCTGCGCCTCATTCCGCTCTCGGCCGGGCGCATTCTGTTCGAGGGTCGCGATATCACGGCGCTGCCGGAGGCCGCGCTGCGCCCGCTGCGCGCCCGCATGCAATTGATCCATCAGAACCCTTCAGCCGCCCTCGACCCGCGGCTGAGCGTGGCCGAAGTTGTTGCCGAGCCGCTGCGCATCCACGGCCATGACCCGCGGGGGCGGGTCGCCAGCCTGCTCGCCGAGGTCGGCCTGCCTGGGGATTTCCTGCATCGCTACCCGCATGAACTCTCCGGTGGGCAGAAGCAGCGCGTGTGCATCGCCCGGGCCCTGGCGCTGGCGCCGCGCCTGCTCATCCTCGACGAGCCGACATCGGCGCTCGATGTCTCGGTGCAGGCGCAGGTGCTGGAATTGCTCGCGGGGCTGCGGGCTCAGCGCGGCCTAGCTTTCCTGTTCATCAGTCACAACCTGGCCGTGGTGCGCCAGGTATGCGAGCAGGTGGCGGTCATGTATCTCGGCCGGGTGGTGGAGCAGGGCCCGGTTGATGCCGTACTGGGCAACCCGCGCCATCCCTATACGCAGGCCTTGCTGGCCTCGGTGCCGCGGCTGGGCGCTGCCGGGGTGGTGGTGGTGGGCGAGGCGCCAAACCCTGCGGCACCGCCCCCAGGATGCCCATTCCACCCACGCTGCGCCACCGCGCAGGAGGCTTGCCGAAACGGGCCGCCGCCGGCTTTGCGCAACGGCGTCGCCTGCCATTTGGCGCAGTGAAGGCACCACGGCATCACGATGATCCCGCTGATGATCCGCCTATCATCCACACGTGGCACCCCATGCGACAGTGGGAAATATGGCTTGATCCGCCGCATCTGAGGCTTCGTAAGCCAAAATAGGTCACTCATCGGCTGGCTCCTTCGCCACCGTTGAATCAACCCTCCGTCCGCGCCGCAAGCTTTTAAACGGGTTGTGAGCCTGGAGCTGTAGCGCTCGGCACGTCAACGGCTGCCAAGCATGCGACCTGCATCCCACCATGAAGCCCGTAGCACTGGTCGAGCGCGCCATCCGCAATAGCAGCAAGCCGCGCGACACTGTGCTGGACTGCTTCGGCGGCTCGGGCACAACCATGATTGCAGCAGAGCGCACGGGGCGGCGTGCCGTGCTTCTGGAGATCGACCCTCCTTATGCCGATGTCATCGTGCGGCGTTGGCAGGAGGTAACCGGTGAGGCCGCCGTATTGGAGGGCGAGGATCGCAGTTTCGCTGATATCGCAGCGATGCGTGGCGTCGTCGATCATGATGTGATCCAGCCTGCCGAAACATAGCAATCTCATTACGTCGCATATTGCCTGGCTCAAGCACGCCACAGCGCGAATGTTTGGTCACACGCAGGGGATGCCCTGCACGCCGAAGAACATCGCGGACCAGCATTTCCGCGGCCGCGAATACGCAGCCTGAGGCGGGCCACTCCCGCACCGCCCCGACCGGCTTATGCCCGGCGGGGCTCCCGGCAGTAGGGGCCGATGAGAGGATGCGCGGCCGTATCCATGTCGCTCAGTATCTCTGGCTTGACACGGCGAGGGCGCGGCATGAACGTTGTGGAAAATCCCCGGGAGGGAACCCATGCGAAGCCAAACACGCCACTTCCTGGCCGTTCTGGTCGCGCTTGCAACTGTGTTTACAATCTCTCTGCCCGAGGCTGCGGCCTTCCCCGAGCGCCCGCCGCGTATCGTCAGCGGCTTTGCGGCTGGCGGCGGCTCTGACACGCTCTCGCGCCTTGTCGCTGAGGCCATTTCGGCCTTGCTCGGGCAGCGGGTGGCGGTGGAAAACCGCACGGGTGTGAATGGCGCGATCGGTGCCGAGGCCGTCGCCCGCAGCGCGCCCGATGGCTACACCGCCTTCCAATGCCCGATGAGCACCATGGCCATCACGCCGCAATTGCAGAATGCCAATCTGCCGCTTGATCCGGGCGTGGAATTGCTGCCGGTCGCCAATGTCGCGCTGTCGTCCTATGCGCTGGTGGTGGCCAGCAACAGCCGCTTTCAGAGTGTTGCGCAAATCCTGGAAGAAGCCCGGCGGCGCCCGGGTGAAATCACCTTTGCCAGCCCAGGCCCGGGCTCCGCGCAGCATCTGTCGGGCGAATTGATGAAGCGGCTGGGCAATGTGAGTATGCAACATATTCCCTATCGCGGCGCGGCGATTGCTGCGGTGGACATCATTGGTGGCCGGGTGGATTTCATGATCACCAATATCGGCGATGTTGCGGGGCAGGTGCGCGATGGCAGCATGCGTTTCATCGCCCAGGGCGATCCCACGCGCGTCACCGGCTATGAGAGCCTGCCGCGCATCGCGGATACGTTGCCAGGCTTCGATGTGACAGGGTGGTTTGGTCTCTGCCTGCCGCGTGGCACGCCGGCCGACGTCATCGCCCGCTGGGATGGCGCGCTGCGCGCTGCCATGGCCGATCCCGCCTTGCCGCGGCGGTTGACCGAGGCTGGCTTCACCCCCCTCTACGAGCCGCCCGAGGCCTTTGCCAACCGCCTCGCCGCCGACCGCGCCAAATGGCGCGACGTGATTCGCGCTGGCGATGTCCGCGCCCAGTAAGACCGGAGATAAAGCCATGCTGACCGTCACCCCGCTCAAGCCCGAATTCGGCGCCCGAATCGAAGGCGCTGATCTGCGCCGCCCACTCTCGGCGGAGGAATTCACCGTGATGGATGCTACGATCAACCGCTATGGCTTCATCGTCATCCCCGGGCAGGATATCGATGACGACCAGCAGATGGAGTTTGCCGCCCGCTTCGGGCCGGTCGACGAGACGCGCGCCACTGTGGATGTCCAGAAGCAGCGCCTGAAATATTCCGCGATGAACGACATCTCCAACCTCGATGAGAAGGGGCAGATCCTGGCGGCGGATGACAGGCGGCGGTTTTTCTCGCTTGGCAACCGGCTCTGGCATTCGGATAGCAGCTTCAAGGCGACGCCGGCCAAATACTCCTTGCTCCATGCCCGCAGCATTCCGCCCAGCGGGGGCGAGACGGAATTTGCTGATACCCGCGGCGCCTGGGAGGCGTTGTCGGCTGAGATGCAGGCGCAATTGCGTGACCTCGTCTGCGACCATTCCTTGATCTATTCGCGCGCCCAGCTGGGCTTTTCCGAATGGACCGAGGCCGAGCGCCGGCAGTTCGAGCCCGTGCCGCAGCGGCTGGTGCGGCGGCATGCTGAATCGGGCCGCATTGCGCTTTTCCTCTCCTCGCACATCGGCCGCATCCACGGCATGCCGACGCCCGAGGCGATGATGCTGATCCGCGACCTGCTGGAGCATTCGACCCAGCCATGTTTCGTCCATGCCCATCGTTGGGCGGTGGGCGATGTGGTGATGTGGGACAATCGCACCTCGCTGCATCGCGGCCGCGCCTATGATGACCGGCGCTACAAGCGGGACATGCGGCGCGTCACGCTGTTGGACGTGGCGCCGACGCTGGAGCAGGAGGCGGCGTAGAGCATCTTCAAGCCTTGCGGCTTCGCAAGGCGATTTGGAAAATGCAGGGCGGATTCAACATCCATAGCGAACACCATCGCCGTTCTGTGTCTCGCTCCC
>NZ_JBBARU010000090.1:0-11540 GCF_040399605.1 Rhodovarius sp.
CGACACCAGCTTCACACACACCATCGCGTCAGGGTTGATCTGCTTGAGGTCATAAATGAGCTGCGCCAGATCCTCGATCGAATAAATATCGTGATGCGGCGGCGGGCTGATCAGCGTGACACCCGGGGTGGAGTGGCGCAGCTTGGCGATCAGCCCCGTCACCTTGAAGCCGGGCAATTGGCCGCCCTCGCCAGGCTTCGCACCCTGCGCGACCTTGATCTCGATCTCACGGCAATTGTTCAGGTATTCAGCGGTGACACCAAACCGGCCCGAAGCGATCTGCTTGATGGCGGAATTGGCATTGTCGCCATTGGCCCGGGGTTTTGCCCGCGCCGGGTCCTCACCGCCCTCGCCACTGTCGCTGCGCGCGCCAATGCGGTTCATCGCGATGGAGAGCGTCTCATGCGCCTCGGGCGAGAGCGCGCCCAACGAAATGCCGGGCGCCAGCAGCCGCTTGCGGATTTCGGTGATGCTCTCCACCTCCTCCAGCGCGATGGGCCTGAGGCCCTCGGCGCGAAAATCCAGCAGGTCGCGCAGCGCAACCGGCGGGCCGCGGCGCACACCATCGGAATAGCGCTTGAACATCTGGTAGCTGTCGGTGGCCACGGCCTCCTGCAGCGTGTGGATCAGCGGGCCATCAAAGGCATGCGCCTCACCACGGCGGCGCAGCTTGTGCAGGCCACCCACCGGCAGCGCCACCGCATCAGCATCCCAAGCACGGCCATGCAACTCGACAATGCGCCTGGCAATGCCCGAGAGGCCAATGCCCGAAATGCGGGACGGCACGCCGGGGAAGAACTCATTGACCAGCGCGCGGGAGAGGCCAATCGCCTCGAAATTCATCCCGCCGCGATAAGAGGAGATGACCGAGATGCCCATCTTGGACATCACCTTCAGCAAGCCCTTATCCACCGCCTTCTTGTACTTCGCCACCGCCTCGGTCAGCGTCAGCGCGCCAAACAGGCCACGGCGATGGCGGTCGGCAATGCTCTCCTGCGCCATATAGGCGTTGACCGTGGTGGCACCCGCGCCGATCAGCACGGCGAAGCAATGCACATCGAGGCATTCCGCCACCCGGGCATTGAGGCTGGTGAAGGTACGAAGCGAGGTCTTGACGAGGTGGGTATGCACCCCGCCCACGGCCAAAATCATCGGAATGGCCGCGCGCTCGGCCCCCTGGTTTTCATCGGTCAAAATCACATGGACAGAGCCGGAGCGCACCCCTTCCTCCGCCTCGCGGCGAATGCGCTCAATGGCGCGGCGCAAACCCTGCTCGCCCTCGGCGACGGGGAAAGTGCAATCCACCTCGCAGGCGCTGGCACCCATATAGCCGCGCATGGCATTGAACTGCGCGGTGCTCAGCACCGGGCTGTCCAGCATCAGCATGTCGCATTGCTCGGGGTTCTCGTCGAGAATATTGCCCAGATTGCCCAGGCGGGTGCGCAGCGTCATCACCCGCGTCTCACGCAGGCTGTCGATGGGCGGGTTGGTCACCTGACTGAACATCTGCCGGAAGTAATGGTGCAGGCCACGGTAATGCTGGCTCAGCACGGCAATTGGCGTGTCATCGCCCATGCTGCCCACCGCCTCGGCGCTATCCTCCACCATGGGGTGGAGAATGGTCTCCAGCTCCTCCATCGTGGTGCCGATGGCGAGTTGCCGCCGCCGCAGCCCCTCGCCGGAATACAGCGTGGGCTCCGCCTGATCGTGCCGGACAATCTCATCAATGCGCGTGGTGCGCTCAACCCATTTGCCAAAAGGCTTGCGCGAGGACAGTTCATCCTTCAGCGCGGCATCGAGATACATCTTCCCGGTGTCCAGATTGACGCCGATGCATTGGCCGGGGCCGACGCGCCCCTTGGCGGTAATATCCTGCTCGGCCAGCTTCACCATGCCGGTTTCGCTGCCCACAATCAGCAGCCCATCGGTGGTGACGGAATAGCGCATCGGGCGCAGCCCATTGCGATCCATGCCGCCGATCACCCAGGTGCCATCGGTGGCGCAGAGCGCTGCCGGCCCGTCCCAGGGCTCCATCACCGCATTGCAATAGAGGAAGAGGTCGTGATGCGCCGGCGACATGGTGGCGTTGTTGCCCAGCGATTCCGGCATCAGCATCGCCTTGGCCATCGCCGCATCACGCCCGCCGCGCACCAAAAGCTCGAACACATTGTCGAGGCAGGCGGTGTCGGAATTGCCGGCCTGAATGACCGGCTTCACATCGGCCATATAAGCGTCGAGCGATGGGTGGGAGAGCCGGGTCTCATGGCTCTTCATCCAGTTCACATTGCCGTGCAGCGTGTTGATCTCGCCATTATGCGCGATCATCCGGAAGGGCTGCGCCAGGCGCCAGGTGGGGAAGGTGTTGGTCGAATAGCGCTGGTGATAAATCGCAAAGCGCGAGACGAAGCGCGCATCCGTCAGGTCCGGATAGAACTCCGACAGATCCTCAGCCAGGAACATGCCCTTATAGATGAGCGAGCGGCAGGAGAGCGAGCAGAGATACAGCTCAGGAATCTGCGCCGCGATGGCCTGCTTCTCGATCCGCCGGCGGATGACGTAAAGATCGCGCTCATAGGTCGCGTCACCGCGCCCCTCGGGGTCCCAGATCAGAATCTGCTCGATCTCGGGCCGCGTCGCATTGGCCTTTTCGCCGATCACCGAGGCGTTGATCGGCACCTGGCGCCAGCCATAAATCGCGTAGCCCGCGGCAAGAATTTCCGTCTCGCAAATCTGCCGGCAACGCTCCTGCGCGCCAAAATCGGTCTTGGGCAGAAAGACCATGCCCACCGCGATGCGGCCGGGCTTGAGCTTGTCGCCGCCATTGCGCACCGCCTCGGCGAAGAAATCCTGCGGGATTTCAACATGGATGCCCGCGCCATCGCCCGTCTTGCCATCGGCATCGACGGCACCGCGGTGCCAGACGGCCTTGAGCGCATCAATACCGGCCTGAACCACCTGGCGCGACGCCCGGCCATTGAGAGCGGCGACGAGGCCCACGCCGCAGGCATCATGCTCGGTCGTATCAATATGCGCATCGGCCAGGGTGGCGAGGTTGGTGGTGTAGTTGGCGGCGAATTCGGCGCCGGATTCATGGGTCATGGCAACCTCTGCGGGCTAGAATTGGGGGATGGGGCGGCACCGGGGATCGGAATGGCGACGATGCGACGGCCGTTTTCGTCCTGTATCATGCCGAAAGTCTCGCGCTGAGCCCGCGGGGCATTGGCCCGCGCCCTGGCATCCAGCGCTTCGAGTTCGCGCCGGTAACGCAGGAGAACCTGATCGAAGGCAGCCTCCCCCATGGCCCGGGTCGCCCGGGCGGCCTCGGCCCGGACCGGCGCGACCCGGGCCGCCAAGGGGCTGGCCTCGTAGTCGCGCTCAGTGATCAATTGGTCGAGCGTCAAGTGTTCCGCCCAATTCAGTGCCAGAAGCTCCAGCGCCTGCGGCCACGCAGCCGCGATATCGGGCAGGATGATCTCGTTCATGATCTCTTCCTGCCGCTCCCAGGAGAGCGTGCGATCAAGGGCTTGATGCATCGACACCGCCGCCAGGAGCACCCTACCCTCGTAGATGGGCCAGACATATTTGCGCTCGACGAGCGAAAGGGCTGCCGACAGCGCTTCCGGCGTCGGCACGAGGCGTCCACGAATGCGCTCCCGCGCCCAGCTGGACTCGGCGAGGGGTTGGATCTGGCGCGCCAGCAATTCCTCGCGCCGCGCCGCGGAGATTGTTTTGACACGCGGGTAGAGCCAGCCATTCTGGACGTCCCGGTCGGCCACCCAATCGGCCTGGTCGGCGGCCCGGGCGGCGGGGCGCTGGACATGGTCGCGCTCCGCCCACAAATCCTCGGCCGAAAGCCGGTCCGCCCATAGACGGATGATGTCAGGCAGCCGCTTGCGCCGTTCCGCCCGAAAGGCGCCGACGAACCGCCCGGTGACCAGGGGCAGCGCGGCGGAGGCGGGGATGCGCGGCCAGCGGTCGCCCATGACCGACATCATGTTGTAGGCGAGTTGCACATCGTCGGGGTCGGCCAGCGCGTCGATCGCCGCGACCAGGGCCTCGGCGGCCCGCATCCGATCCGCCTCCGTGGAATACGCCCGCGCGACGCCGGCGGCGTGCAGGCCCAGGCCCAGCGCCAGCCGTCGCGCGACGACAGGCATCACTCCGCCGCCAGGGCCATCGCGGCCTTGTGTTGAATATAAAGATGCATCTGCTCCGCCGCATCGCGCCCGTCGCGAATACCCCAGACCACCAGCGAGGCGCCACGCACAATGTCGCCGCCGGCAAAGACGCCCTCCATCGCCGTCATCATCGTCTTGTGGTCCACCTTCAGCGTGCCCCAGCGGGAGACGGCCAACGCCTCCTCACCAAAGGCGCGGGGCAGGTCCTCGGGGTCAAAGCCCAGCGCCTTGATGGCGAGATCCGCCTTCTGGATGAAGCTGGAACCGGCAATGGGCTCCACCTGCTGCCGCCCCGTGGCGTCGGGCAGGCCCAGATGCATGCGCGTGGCGCGAACCCCGGCCACCTTGCCCGCCCCTTCAAAACTCTCAGGCGCGCTGAGCCAGACGAAGCGCACGCCCTCCTCTTCGGCATTATTCACCTCGCGCATGGAGCCGGGCATATTCGCCCGGTCACGCCGATAGAGGCAGGCCACCGAGGCAGCACCCTGGCGCACCGCGGTGCGCACGCAATCCATCGCGGTATCGCCACCGCCGATCACCACGACATGCTTGCCCCGCGCATTGAGGCTGCCATCCTCAAAGGCCGGCACCCTGTCGCCCAGATTGTCGCGGTTCGACGCGGTGAGGTAATCAAGCGCGGCCACAACGCCGGGCAACTCCGAGCCGGGAATGGCGATATCACGCGCCTTATACACCCCGGTTGCGATGAACACGGCATCATGCTTCTCGCGCAGATGCGCGAGCGTGATGTCCCGGCCGATCTCCATATTGAGATGGAACTGGATGCCGCCGGCCTCATACTGCTTCCAGCGGCGAAGCACGACGTCCTTCTCCAGCTTGAAATTGGGGATGCCATAGATCATCAGCCCGCCCACGCGGTCATAGCGATCATAGACATGCACCTGATAGCCGCGCACCCGCAGCCGCTCGGCCGCGGCAAGCCCGGCGGGGCCGGCGCCGATAATGGCCACGCTCTGCGCCAACTCCACCCGCGGCGTGGGCGGCTTCACCCAGCCATTCTCAAAAGCGGTCTCGACAATATGCTTCTCCACCGAGCCGATGGTGACGCTGTCAAACCCCTTCTCGATGACGCAATTGCCCTCGCAGAGCCGATCCTGCGGGCAAACCCGGCCGCAGATTTCGGGAAAGGTGTTGGTGGCGGAGGCCACTTCATAAGCCTCCTCCATCCGACCTTCAGCGGTCAGCTTCAGCCAATCGGGGATATTGTTGTTGAGTGGGCAATGCACCTGGCAGAAGGGCACGCCGCATTGGCTGCAGCGGCTGGCCTGTTCGGCGGCGCGGGCGGGCTCGAAACGGGAATAGATCTCGTTGAAATCCGTCCGACGGGCGGCGGCCTCGCGCTTATCGGGCGTTTGTTGCGCGAGACGAACAAACTGCAGCATTTTTTCGGCCATGGCGTGCATTCCCAAGGAGGGGGGGCGTGATGAAGGGCCCTTAACAGGAAGTTTTGCAGACGAAAAGAGCCATTTCACCACATAGGACATATTAGCTGCCCTAATTGATCCCCTGCCCCGCCCCAAAATTCCAGCCACCCTCGGCTGCAGGTATTATAAGTCCGATTTGGACCTACTCCCTCCGCCCGCCCCCCGCCTTGAAGCGCGTCAGATAGGCCGGCACCACGGCCTCAATGGGCCGGGCGGTAATCCCCAGCGCCGCCAAGCCCAGAGCCCCCGCCGCCACCACATTGTCCTTTTGCAAAAGCAACAATTGATCCTGGGTGAAGGGCTTGCCAGGAAGCCGCTCAGCCAGCGCCGCCTGCAGCCGCGCCAGGCCCATCGGCACCTCGAATAATGGGCGCTTGCGGCCGGTCACCTCCAGGATGTAGCGCAAAATATCACGAAAACTCAGCGCCTGCGGGCCACCGAGTTCAAAAACCTTGCCCGCCACGTCATCACGCGTGGCAGCCGCCAGCACCGCCTCGGCCACATCGCCCACCCAGACAGGCTGAAACCGCGTATCGCCGCACAGCACCGGCATAACCGGCAGCAGCCGCGCCATCCCGGCGAACATATTGAAGAATTTGTCCTCGGCGCCAAAAATAATACTCGGCCGCAGCACCGTCGCATGGGGGAAGGCAGCGAAGACCGCGGCCTCACCCTCGCCCTTGCTCCGGGCATAGAGGCTGGCGCTGCCAGGGTCGGCGCCAATAGCGGAAACATGCACCAGCCGCTCAGCCCCCGCCGAATGCGCCAGCCGCGCCACCCGCCCTGCCCCCTCGGCCTGGATGGCGTGGAAGCCACCGGGGCGCTTCTCGGCGAGAATACCCACCAGATTGATCACCAGCGAGGCGCCCTCCACCGCACGGGCGGCGGCCACCTCATCCGTCACATCGGCGCGCAGCGCCACAATCTGGCCCACCCGGCCGGAGGTCTGCACCACCCGCGCCCCCGCCGGGTCATGCGTGGCGATGCGGATCTGCCAATCCTGCCGCGCCAGGCGTTGCACCACATAGCGGCCGATAAAACCGGCACCGCCGAAGACAGTTGCGATTTTTTGCACGCGAAAACCCCCGGAACATTCAGCCCCGCCTGCATATGGCCATACCGCATCGCAGCCAAGTCCAAGTTCTGCCGGCAGGTGGGTTGACGCCACTCCACCATACCCCTAATCAGCCTCTCTACCCACCGTGCCCAGGTGGCGGAATTGGTAGACGCACTGGCTTCAGGTGCCAGCGATCGCAAGGTTGTGAAGGTTCGAGTCCTTTCCTGGGCATTTCTCCCGCCCGCTTGCCATTCCACCCTGCGCCGCCTAGCAGGCCTGAATGAGCACCATCTTCCAAAACGGCGTTACCATCCATCTCCATCGGCATGATCTGCCGGCCGGGCTTGCGCTTGGGCCCGTCATCGCCGTCGATACCGAAACCATGGGGCTGGACCCGCGGCGGGACAGGCTTTGCCTGGTACAACTCTCCGATGGCTCGGGCGTGACCCACCTGGTGCAGTTCATCCCCACCAGCCTGGGCGGGCGCGGCTTCGATGCCCCCAACCTCTCCGCCCTGCTGACCGACGCCACGACCGTCAAATTATTCCACTTCGCCCGGTTTGACGTGGCGGCGCTGCACAATGCGCTGGGCATCGATGTGGCACCGGTCAAATGCACCAAAATCGCCGCCAAGCTGGTGCGCACCTTCACCGATCGTCATGGCCTGAAGGATCTCTGCAAGGAACTCCTCGGCGTGGAGATCAGCAAGCAGCAGCAAACCTCAGACTGGGGCGCGGCCGAACTCAGCCCCGAGCAACAGGCCTATGCTGCCTCGGATGTGCTGCATCTGCATGCGCTCTGGGCCCGGCTGGAGGCGCTTCTCAAGCGCGAAGGGCGCCTGGAACTGGCCGAGGCCTGCTTCCGCTTCCTCCCTGCCCGCGGCCGGCTGGACCTGATGGGCTATGACGAGCCTGATATTTTTCATCACTAGAGCCGCTTCACCACAAGTGGAGATGTTGAATCGGCTATAGCAGGCTGCTGAAGGATAATTATGGCGAAGAAAAAAAGCGAAAAGGCTTTGCCCTCTTGCACTCCCTCACCAGGGTCGACATGCATGTCGATAATTTTCCAGAAATTTTGATATATTTTATAGGAGAATTTGTTCTTAAAGCCTAATTTCAGAGAATTTATAATTTTTAATAGATTATTCTTCCCTCAAACAATCCCGCCTGAACAAATGATAATCTAAAACCACGAAATTCATCGAAGGTGGAGGAAACTCAGTTTCCTCCTGGGGTGCTCGAGGGGGAAAGCCCCTCGATCTTGTTATTGTACGTCATTCGTTTTAAGCAACCCAATAATCTTTATTTTACCGCTTTTCCCGAGCCACCGGGCGCAGTCGCAAGGCTAGACAAAGCTATAAGCCAGACGGGTATCAGCCCCGCCGCGCCATTGCCGCATCCAGCGTGTTTTCCAGCAGGCAGGCGATGGTCATTGGCCCCACACCGCCCGGCACGGGGGTAATTGCCCCGGCCACCGCAGCCACCTCGTCAAACGCCACATCGCCCACCAGCCGGCCATCGGCCAGGCGGTTGATGCCCACGTCAATGATGGTGGCGCCAGGCTTTACCCAATCGGCGCGCACCATCTCCGCCCGCCCCACGGCGGCCACCACGATATCGGCGCGGGAGCATTCAGCGGCCAAATCCCGGGTGCGGGAATGGGCGATGGTGACGGTGCAATCCGCCCCCAGCAGCAATTGCGCCATTGGCCGGCCGACAATCTGGCTGCGGCCGAGCACCACCGCGCGCGCACCGCGCAACTCAGTGCCAGCCAACAAATGCATCACGCCACGCGGCGTGCAGGGCACAAGCCCCGGCTGGCCCGAGGCCAGCCTGCCGGCATTGATGGGATGGAAGCCATCCACATCCTTCTCCGGCGCTACGGCATTGATCGCGGCTTGGGCGTCGATATGGTCGGGCAGCGGCAATTGCACCAGAATGCCATCCACCGCGGCATCAGCGTTCAGGGCGGCAATCTGCGCCAGGAGTTGGGCCTGGGTCGTGGCTTCGGGCAGGTGGATGGTGCGGGAGGCAAAGCCCGCCTCCTTCGCCGCGCGGTCCTTGTTGCGGACATAAACGCCGCTCGCCGGGTCCTCACCCACCCGCACGACCACCAGGCCCGGCGCATAGCCCGCCGCCGCCACCCTTGCCGCAAGCCCCGCGCGCAACTGCGCGGCAACAGCCTTGCCGTCAATGATGCGCGCCGCCATCAGAAGTAAACACCGCCCAAAATCATATAGTTCTGGATCGCTGCCACCAGCAGCATGCAGGCCTGCACCAGCAGCAGCACCACCATGGGCGAGATATCGATGCCGCCGAAATTGGGCAGGCGCTCGCGCACAGGGCGTATCGCCGGCTCGGTCACCCGGGCAAAGAAATCCGCCAGGGTCCAGACCATGCGGTTGCGGGTATCGAGCACATTGAAGCCGATCAGCATCGACATGATGGCGGCGATGATCACCGCCCAGAAAAACAATTGAAGCCCGGCCTGCACCAGGAAGAAAAGAGCATCGAGGATCATGTGATGAGCGGTGTCCGTGGCTGTGAGAGCGGCAGGTGGAAACTAGGGTCGCATGGCCATAACGACAAGCGGCGCCTTGGCTTGACTTGCACGCCGGGCAAGGGCAAACAGCGCTACCTCGGGCGACTATCCCGGGTGGTGCGAGGCGGGGCTGTAGCTCAGTTGGTAGAGCGCGTCGTTCGCAATGACGAGGTCAGGGGTTCGATTCCCCTCAGCTCCACCATTTACCCAAGTTAGACCCTTGAAATACATAAATTGTTTGGATGGCCGCAGGGTTTGGACCCAACTTCTATCCAAACGGCTGCAGATTGCTGCTACCTCCCGAATATAATATTCCGACTGCTGAACCGCGTGTGTCCGGCGATGCGGGCGTGGTTAGGCCCCTGCGAGTGCGAGTGCGAGTGCGAGTGCGAGTGCAAAGAGGTGCTCACCATCGCCATGTCAACCTCGCGGTGGGCAAGCGCTGGCAACTGTTCCTGGGGTTCCCGCGCGAAAGGCTGCTCTATCCTCAGGATGGCGACCCTCATCATGTGACCATCCACGCCACCTGGAACATCAAACCCGACGTGGCGGTCCCCTCCTTGATCCGAGCGATCCAGCAGCAGCAGGAATTGATCGCCGCTCTGACTGCCCGCTTGGCAACCCTCGGATCTGCGACAAGCGCGGCAGACCGCAATTCCTGGTCCTGCGATTGAGCCGGTGCTGGGGTGGGGGGGGGGGCGCGACTGCGGCCGAAGCAGATGGTGCGGCGCGGATGCTGATGGCTCTTCAGGAGAGTGAGTGTCGGTGGCTCGCCCTGATGATCGAGGCGATCAAGGAACTGAGCGCGGGGGTGGATGTCTTGGAGCAGGGGCGGGCCGCAGCTTGACGCCAACAATCACCTCCGCCTCGGCGCCCGCACCGCGCGAAGTGTGGCAGACGGCAATTCAGCGAATGCGGCGCGATATTGCCGCGCGAAAAGCCCGAAATGGCTAAAGCCGCTATCAAGTGCCGCGCTTGTGACGGAATGGCTGCCATCGATCTCGAGCAGCAGCATACGAGCATGGGCCAGGCGGCGGGCGGTGATGTATTGCGTGATGGTCCGGCCCTCGATCACACGGAAGAGGTCCTGCAACAGACGGATGCTGCATCCTGCCGCATCGGCGATAGTGGCGATACGGATCTCCTCAGCCAAATAGGCCTCGATAAAATCGATTGCGCGCCCAAAATAGCGCCACGCACCCGGCGCTGGGCCATCACTCATTCCGCCGGCCAGAGCCTGGGCCAGCAATAGAAGCAGTTTATCGCCGGCCTCTCGCCGATAACGCGCCTCATTCAGCAGCATGTGTTCCTTCGTACGAAGTAATTCATGAAAATTTAGAATGTTCCGCTGATAGGCGGAGAAATCATATCGTCCGGGGTCTGTCTCGATGGCACGGATCGCTCTTGCGGGATTCTCTGGTAGGAATGCGACGATGGCACCTGCCAGCGTCTCATCACTGCAGGACAGGGAGATGCCCTGGTAGCCTGGGCTGACCCGCAGCAAAGCATGCTCACAGAATTGCGGCACGACTGCACCGATAGTGGTGTGTTGGGTTCGGTTGCGGCGGGTGATTTCCGCATTGCCGCGCAACGTTGTGGCGAAGAAGGCTCTGCCTGCCGTTGCGCTGAAGCTGTATCCCTCCGATTCCTGTGTCACAATTCTAACTTCACCACAGTTGATGAGGGTCAAGCTTGCCCTCCAACCATTCTCGGCGGCGATGGGGGAAAAGCCGCGCAGATGCGGCCGGAAGCTTAGCGCGGCGTTGAAGAAATGCTCAGGATCAGTCGTGTCGACGACCTTGAAGCTCTCAAGCGTTCCGGTGATTGCTGACATGCCGCTTCATTCCTCTCTTGCGAGGTATGAAGTTTTTTTATCGAATTTTCAATGTTTTGGTGTGGAAACTGGGCATATGTTGCTGGAGCAACTGAAGAGCACAATTCAGCAGTAGCAGGAATTGAGCGCCGCTCTGACAGCCCGCTTGGGGGAGATGCGACCAAGGCCGGCCCGCTAGAGGCGGAGTTGCGCCTGGTGCGCGGGGCCGAGAATAGCAGCCAGGCGCGTGACTGTCCCCGCAGCCTCTCTGTCATGCGGGCATGGCAGGCGGAGGCGCTGCGCCGCGCCGTGGGGATGAACCGGGATGGCGTTGGCCGGGCGGCCAGGCATTTTCTCGAGCGCGAGTTACGTTGGATGGAGCCCTATGCGCGAGGTATCCCGGGTGCTGACATCCTGCTGGCTGAACTGATCCTGGTGCAGCGCCGGGTCGGCGAAGAATGGGATGAGAGGACCCGCAAGGAGGTTTATGCGGCCTCCCACAA
>NZ_JBBARU010000091.1:0-11046 GCF_040399605.1 Rhodovarius sp.
GTGCGTCCCATCGCCGAGCGCTTTCACGCCCATGGTGCGTTGCTTGGGCTTTGGGGCTTCGAAATGCCGGACGGCGTCAGCCATGTGCCGCCGGCGCATGAGATGATCGACCCGCTCAAGGACACCACGGCGCTGATCGCCCAGGTCCGTGCCGGCTTTGTGCCGCAGCCCGAGGCGGTGGGCGCCTTTGGTTATGACTTCACCGCGGTGGTCGAGATGATCCGCGAGGCCAATGCCAAGCTGGATGATGCCGGCCTGGCGCTGGATAGCGATCCGCGCCGCGTCGCCAAATCCGGCTCGGCCCAGGATGCGGCGCAATTGGCCGCCATTGAAATCGCCGCCACCGGCGCCGCCGCGCCCGCCTCATCGCCACCACAGCAAGGCTAATCCCAACATGACCCAACCTGCCGAAGCCGGCGCGGATGATCCCGCGCCGGTCATCGCCGCACGCGCGCTCGCCGCGCCCGCCACCGTCGATGCCGCCGCCCGCACCGTCGAGGTGATCTGGTCCACCGGCGCCCGCGCGCGCAACTTCGTCCCGCCGCTTGGGCCGATCCTGGAAGAACTGGATATGAGCGCCGCCGCCGTCCGCATGGACGGGCTGCGCGGCGGCCGCGCGCCGGTGTTGGACAGCCATCGCCGTGGCGGCAGCCATGACGTGCTGGGCCGGGTCATTGCCGCCCGGATCGAGGCCGGCCGAGGCTATGCCACGCTGAAATTCAGCCGCGCACAGGATGTGGAGCCGGTCTGGCAGCGTATCGCCGACGGCACGCTGCAGAGCATCAGCGTCGGCTACCGGGTGCATCGCTACGAGCAAATCACCGACCCCGCGACCGGCCAGACCGTGCATCGCGCGGTGGATTGGGAGCCCTACGAAATCTCAGTGGTGCCGATCCCGGTGGATCCCGCCGCTGCCATCCGGGGGGAGGACGCCCAGGGCAGTCCGCTCCCCGGCGTCGAACCCGCCCTGAGCCAGGAACCACCCATGCCAGAGACCACACCGGCTGCACCCGCAGCCACCGAGGCGCCGCCGGCGCCCGCCACCACGCCAACCACGACAGAGGCCGAACGCGCAATGCCGCAGACCCCGCCCACGCCGCCTGCCGACCCCGCCGCCGAGGCAATCCGCGCCGAGCGTGACCGTATCGCCGACCTCGGCCCGGTGCTGGCCGCCCGCCGCGCCATAGGCGCGGCGGCACAGGCCAGGGCGCGCGGTGAATTCGACTGGGCGCGGATCATCCCGCGCTGGCAGGCCTTGTGGAGCGAATTGCGCGCCATGCGCGCCCATGCCGCCGAACCGCTGCCTCGCCCACATCCGCAGCCATCGCTGATGGACCACACCCAGCTCTTCGCCGCCTGGCCCACCGCCATTCTGCAACCCGAGACGCTGCTGGCGCATGACCCGGCAGCGCCAACCATGGGGCTGGCGGCCGCGCTGAGCCTACCGGCTGCCATCCACCCCAAACCCGATGGCGCGACCGCAACCCGGCTGGCCCGGCTGCTGGCCGCCGTGCCGCAGACGGGCAGCATCAGCGCCCAGGCCCTGCGCGACACCCTGCCCCTGGGCGAGCGCATGCCGGCCGGGCGCGGCATGCTGTGGCTGCTCAAGACCGGGTTTTTGCGGGTGATGCCGGGCTGAACCGGCTTCGGGCCGGTCGGAAATGCTTGCTTTTCTCGGTAAATAATCCTAGATTCATTGCGCTTTGGCTGTTTCCACAACCGCATCCTGACCCGGCCAGCACTGGAAGCCCCAGCGCCAGCCCACCCATTTGTCCGACACCGCCCCCTTGAGCGATCTCCCAGCACCAACCGCCGCCGCCGTCAGCCGCCAGAACCATCCGCAGCCCCCGCCCGCCCCTATTTGTCCGAATACGCACCTCTGGGGCGATCACCCCGGCACCACCCCCCGCAACCTTCCGCCACCAGAACCATCCGCAGCCCCGCCCGCCCCTATTTGTCCGAATACGCACCCTTGCGCGATCACCCCGGCACCACCCGCCGCCACCTTCAGCCGCCAGAACCATCCGCAGCCCCGCCCGCCCCTATTTGTCCGAATACGCACCCTTGCGCGATCACCCCGGCACCAACCGCCGCCACCGTGAGCCACCAGAACCATCCGCAGCCCCCGCCCCCCCTATTTGTCCGAATACGACATCTTTGCCCAATCAACGCGGTACCAACCGCACCCGGCTTTCCGCCACCGCCGCCACCGCACTCGCAGAATAGGCCAGCGGCACCATCTCTCCAGCCATCCAAAGCGGGTAGAGATCACGGTAATGCCCATCCCGCGGGTCGCCCGACTGGCCCGGCAGATTGATCCCCCGCGCCGCGTCCCAATTGCCGATATCCAGCACCACGCGGAAACTGGCGCCGCCCGTCACCACCGGGTTTTGCCCATTCGCCCACCAGCGCGCCATCACCGTCGCGCCATCACCGCCGCTGCGCCCGCCCAGCACATTGGCATTGGCCACCAGGGCCGACATGGGATGGCGTAAATCCACCCGGTGCCGCGCCCCCCAGGCCCGACCATCCTCCGGCAGCGCGCGCAGACGGGCGGCCGCACGTTGCAGCGCCTCCACCGCCAGATCGCGATGCTCCGCCCGCGCCGCCAGCGCGAGCACCACATGCGGATGCAGCGCCGCAATCGCCCCCCGCGCCGCCTCCGGCACCACGGCCAGCCGAAGCGCCGCCGCCAATTCACTCCACCACAATTGATACAGGCTGGCCGCCTCGCTCTCGGCGTCGAGCCGCCCATCCCAGCCACGCAGCAGCGCCGCCTCGGCTGGCGGCTCCGGCAGGCTGGCCAGCAATGCCACCAGCGCCTGCGCCCGCAAGGACAGCGTATCCAATTGCAGCGCCGCTGCCTCCGCCATGCCATGGCGGCTTTGCCCCGCCAGCACCGCAGCCACCCGCCGATAGCGGTCATTGGGGGTCCATTCCCGGCTGGTCATCCGTGCCTCAGGCCAGCCCTCGGGGTAGGGCATCTGATTGGCAGTGGCGATCCAACCCTCCGGCGGATCATAAAGCCCGACCATGTGTTCCAGTGGCATATACCCCGCCCAGTCAAAGCCACCCGCCGCCGGCACCGGCATCAGCCCATCATGGCCCACCCGCAGCGGCGCCCGCCCACTGGTCTGCCAACCAATATGCCCATCAATATCGGCATACATATAATTGCTGCCCCAGACCGCGAAACGCAGCGCCTCCCGATACTCCTGCCAGTTCCGCGCCATGATGACGGCGAGATATTCCAGCGTGACCACCGGCCCCGGCTCCAAAAAGGCCGAGCGCAGCGCCAGCGCGTGGCCCCCCGCCCGATCCTCAAAGATCACCGGCCCCAGCCTGGTATGGGGGAATTCGCGGATCACCGGCTCCTGCCCGCGCACCGCAATCACCTCGCGCAGCCGGGTCACCGGCTCCCACCCACCCGGGCCCCGAAACGCCGTGCCCTCGGCGTTGAGTTCCAGCAGATAAAGGTCCTCCTGGTCGATTTGCAGATCCGTGCGGCCATGGGCAATGCGGTCATTATGGCCGAACTGAAACCCCGGCCGAAACACCGGCCCGGCGCCAATTGCATCCAACCCCGGCGCCCGCAAATGGCTGATAAACCGAGGCCCCGGCGCGCCCACCGCCTGATGCGGGTCATTGGCCAGCAGCGCCCGGCCGGTGGGGCTGCGCCCGGGGGCGATCACCCAGGCATTGCTGCCGGCGCGGGCGTCGAAGTCATCGCCTTCGACATCGCTGCGCTGCCGGGCTCGCGGCCAGAGCAGGGGGGCCAGCAGCCGATCATACAGCGCCAATTGCTCGCGCTTGAGCAGGCATGGGTCGAGGCCCATGGGCGGCTGCGGCTGCGCTGGCGGCTCAAGCGGCTGCGCCAGGGCATCGAGGCCCAGCAGCCCCTGGCAGGCCAGCAGCGCGCGGCGCATCTCATTGCGGATATTGGGCCCGGCCCCCCAGCGCATGCGGATGAGGTCATCGACATGCCAGGGCTCTGGCCGCGCATCCATCGCCTGAAATTCCGGCGGCAGCAGCCCGGGCTCGGCCAGCACTTCGGCCACACGGGCATTGATGCCAGCCACCCAGGCCAGGGCCAGGGTATGCGCCCTGGGGCTCTGCCGCGGCCATTCCGCCGCCACATCGCCGCGAAACACAACATGACGCGCGGCCTCGTCAAAGGGCAGGAAGCCCGGCCCGAAGGCCTCGGCCAGCCGGCCCAATTGCCGCCGGCGCGTCAGGTCCAATTGCCACAGCCGCGCCGTGGCCGCCGCATAGCCCTGGCCGAAGAAGGCATCCTCATGGCTCGATGCGTTGATATGGGGAATGCCCCAGCGATCGGTGATGATCTCCACCGGCGCGGTGAGGCCCTGGACCTGACGCTCCTGCGCCAGGGCAGGGGCGAGGCTGAGCAGCAGGGCGAGCAGGATGCGGGTCATGTCGCAGGCTATCGATGAGGCATGCCAGTTTGCAATGCTGCGCGCGCGGGGCAGATGACAGGCTGCATCCGCTCCGCCTAGACTTGCCCTGCTGGCAAGCTGCTGACCCCGCCCAGAAGGAGAGAGTGAGATGGACCTGCGCAGACGCGATGTGATCGCCGCGGCCCCCCTGGTGATGACCCTGGCCGAGGCCCGTGCGCAGGGTGTGACACCGCGCCGTGGCGGCACGCTCACCACCATGCTCACCCCCGAGCCCGGGCTGTTGCAGATCGGCGTGAATAATCAGGGGCCGACGCTGGTCATCGGCTCCAAGATGTTTCAGGGCCTGCTGAGCTTCACGCCCACGCTGCAGCCCATCCCGGTGCTGGCCAAGAGCTGGACCATCAGCCCTGATGGCCGCGAATACGTCTTCAAGCTGCAGGAGAATGTGAAGTTCCACGATGGCCGGCCGATGACGGCCGAAGACGTGATCTTCTCCATCACCAAATTCCATCCCGAGGTGGCGCCGCGCGCCCGTGCGATTTTCGCCCTCATCGACAATGCCGAGGCGCCCGATCCCTACACGGTGAAATTCACCCTCAAACAGGCCTTCGAACCCTTCCTGCTGATGTTCGATGCCTCGGCCTCGAGCATTGTTCCCAAGCATCTGTTTGACGGGCTGGATTATCGCACCGCCCCGGTGGTGCAGCGGCCGATTGGCACCGGGCCCTTTCGGCTGGTGGAATGGCAGCGCGGCAATTTTGTTCGGCTGGAGCGCTTCGAGGAATATTGGAAGCCCGGCCAGCCTTACCTTGATGGCATCATCTATCGCATCGTGCCCGACAGCCAGAGCCGCCGTCTCGCCATTGAGACCGGGCAGGCGCAGCTCACACAGGCCAATGATATTGAGCCCTTCGATGTGCCGGCGCTGCGCTCACGGCCCAATCTGGAGGTCAGCACGGCGGGGTGGGAGTATTTCTCGCCGCTCTCCTGGATTGAGTTGAACCATCGCGTGGCGCCGCTCGGCGACCCGCGGGTGCGCCAGGCGATGAGCATGGCGATCGACCGCAATTTCATCGCCCAACGGCTGTGGTTCGGCGTGGGCAGGCCAGCGACCAACCCCATTGCCTCCACCACCAAATTCCATGACCGCAATGTGCGCATCGCGGGCTATGACGTGCGCGCGGCCAATGCGCTGCTCGATGCGGCGGGGCTGCGGGCCAATGCGCAAGGGGTGCGCTTTACGCTGAAGCACCTCGTTTTGCCCTATGGCGAGGTTTGGTCGCGGCTGGCCGAGTATCTGCGGCAATCGCTGCGCCAAGTGGGTATCGCGCTTGAGTTGGAGAGCACCGATGCTGGCAGCTGGGCGCGGCGCATTGGCAATTGGGAATATGAGACCAGCGTGAATTTCGTCTACCAGTTTGGCGACCCGACGCTGGGGGTGGAGCGGACTTATGTGTCGAGCAATATCCAGAAGGTGACCTTCACCAATACCGGCGGCTATTCCAACCCGCGGGTGGATGCGCTCTTCGCCACCGCCCGCAGGGTGGCCGATGCGCCGGCGCGGCAGGCGGCCTTCACCGATGTGCAGAAAATTCTCTGCGAGGAGGTGCCGCAGATCTGGCTGATGGAAATGGCCTTCCCCACCATTCATGACCGCCGGCTGCGCAATGTCGTCACCACGGGCCTGGGTGTGCATACCAGCTTCGACGACGTCTTCCTCGCCTCCTGATGGAGGTGGGCAAACTCCTGCCCTTTCTGGGTGGGCGGCTGGTGAAGGCGGTGGTCGTGGTGCTGGCCATTGTGGTGTGCAATTTCTTCCTGGTGCATGCCGCACCGGGGGACCCGGCGAGCGTGATGGCCGGGCAATCGGGTGCGGCGGACCCGCTGTTTTTGGAGCAGTTGCGCCGGCAATTTGGCCTGGACCAACCGCTGCATGTGCAGCTTTGGCTGTATCTCAAGGCCGTGGTGATGCTCGACCTTGGCTTCTCGCACCGCCAGCAGGCAGCGGTGGCGACGCTGATCTGGGAGCGGCTGCCGGCGACGCTGCTGCTCACCGGTGCGGCCTTCAGCTTTGCCGTGGTGGCGGGGGTGACATTGGGCGCGCTGGCGGCGCAGCGTGTGGGGCGTTGGGCGGATAGTGTCATCACCGTGCTGGCGCTGACCTTCTATGCCACGCCGCTGTTCTGGGTGGGGCTGATGCTGGTGCTGGTGTTTTCCGTCTGGCTGGAATGGCTGCCGAGCTTTGGCATGAGCAGCGTGGGGGCGGACCTGACCGGCATGGCGGCGGTGCTGGATGTGGGGCAGCACTTGCTGCTGCCGGCCCTCACGCTGGGGCTATTCTACATGGCGGTTTATGCCCGGCTGACGCGCGCCACCATGCTGGAGGTGCAGGACCAGGATTTCGTGAAGACCGCGCGGGCCAAGGGCGTGCCGGAGGGGCGCATCACCCGTGCCCATGTGCTGCGCAATGCGCTGCTGCCGGTGATTACCTTTGCCGGCATTCAGGCCGGGCAATTGATCGGCGGCTCCATTCTGGTGGAGACGGTCTTCGCCTGGCCGGGCATTGGCCGGCTGGCCTTTGAGGCGCTGCTGGCGCGCGATTACGCGGTGCTGCTGGGGGTGTTCTTTTGCACCAGCGTGATTGTGGTGTTGTTCAACCTGATGACGGATTTGCTCTACGCCTTGATCGACCCGCGGGTGGAGGTGGGCGGATGAGCGATTTCTGGCGCCGTTATCGGCGCAATAAGGGCGCTGTGGTGGGGCTGGCTGGGCTGGTGCTGGTGCTGCTGGTGGCGGCCGGCGCGCCGCTGCTTTTCCCCGGCAGCCCATGGGATATGGCGGGGGCGCCCTTCATGCCACCCGGTGAGATGGGGATGTGGTTGGGCAGCGATAGCCTGGGGCGGGACGTGGCGGCGGGCATTGCCCATGGCGCGCGGATTTCGCTGATGGTGGGGGCGGTCTCCACCGTGGCGGCGCTCTCGGTGGGGGTGACGCTGGGGGCGGTGGCTGGGTATTTTGGCGGGCTGGTGGATGATCTGGTGATGCGCTTCACCGAATTCTTCCAGACCATTCCCTCGTTCGTGCTGGCGATTTTGCTGGTGGCGATCTTCACGCCCTCGATCACCTCGGTGGTGGCGGCGATTGCCATTGTCTCCTGGCCGCCGGTGGCGCGGGTGGTGCGGGCGGAGTTTCTGTCGTTGCGGGCGCGGGAGTTTGTTCAGGCGGCGGAGGTGCTGGGCAAGTCGCGCCTGGCGATCGTGCTGGGGGATATTCTACCCAATGCGCTCTCGCCGATCATCGTGCTGGCATCGTTGATGGTGGCCACGGCCATTTTGTTGGAAAGCGCGCTGTCGTTTCTGGGACTGGGTGACCCGAATTTGATGACCTGGGGGTTTCTGATTGGCTCGGGGCGGTCGGTCATTCGGATTGCCTGGTGGATGAGTGTGTTTCCGGGGCTGGCGATTTTTGTCACCGTGCTGTCGCTCAATCTGGTGGGGGAGGGGCTGTCGGATGCGCTGAACCCGAGGCTGGCGCGCCAGCGTGGTGGTGATGCATGAGCCTCTTGCGGATTGATGACCTGACGGTGGCGCTGCCGCCGGGGGCGGAGCGGGCGCATGCGGTTGAGGGGATTTCGCTGCATCTCGATGCGGGTGAGATTCTTTGCGTGGTGGGGGAAAGTGGCTCGGGCAAATCGATCACCGCCAATGCGGTGATGGGGCTTTTGCCGAAAGCGCTGCCGGTGCGCTCGGGGCGGTTGGAATTGCTGGGGCAGGATTTGCGCGGGCTCTCGCCCGAGGCGCTGCGCAAACTGCGTGGCGACCGGATGGCGATGATTTTTCAGGAGCCGATGACGGCGCTCAATCCGCTGATGCGGGTGGGTGATCAGATCGCCGAGGTGTTTGCCGTGCATGGCGAAGGCGGCCGGGCCCAGGCCCGGGTGCTGGAATTGCTCGAGGCGGTGCGGCTGCCTGATCCGGCTGCCATTGCCCGCAGCCATCCCTTTCGGCTTTCGGGGGGGCAGCGGCAGCGGGTGATGATTGCCATGGCGCTGGCGCTGGAGCCGGCGCTGCTGATCGCCGATGAGCCGACCACGGCGCTCGATGTGACCACGCAGATGCAGATTTTGCGGCTGATCCGGGAGATTCAGTCCCGCCGGGGCACGGGTGTGCTGTTCATCACCCATGATTTTGGCGTGGTGGCCGAGATCGCCGATCGGGTGGCGGTGATGCAGCATGGCCGGATTGTCGAGCAGGGGCTGGCAGCGCAGGTGCTCAATGCGCCGGTGCATCCTTATACAAAGGGGCTGATCGCCGCGGTCCCGCATGGCGCTGCGGCGCGGCCGGTGCAGGCGGTGGGGCCGGATATTCTGCAGGTGCGTGGGTTGCGGAAGACTTATAGCCGGGGCGGGTTTCTCAGCCGGCGTGTCTCGGTGCCCGCGGTGGCCTCGGCGGATTTTACCCTGGCGCGGGGCGAGACGCTGGGCGTGGTGGGGGAGAGTGGCTCGGGCAAATCCACCCTCGCACGCTGCATCGTGAAGTTGGTGGTGCCTGAGGCGGGCGAGATAAGCTTTGAGGGCCGTGATTTGCGGCCGCTTTCGCGCGCAGCCTGGAAGCCGTATCGCGCCCGGGTGCAGATGATCTTTCAGGACCCTTATGCCTCGCTCAATCCGCGCCGGTTGGTGGGGGAGGCGATTGCCGAGGGGCCGATCACCCATGGTGTGAAGCGGGCGGAGGCGTTTGCCCGAGCAAGGGAATTGCTTGAACTCGTCCAACTCGACCCTTCGGCGATGCGGCGCTATCCGCATGAATTCTCCGGCGGACAGCGGCAGCGGATTGGCATTGCGCGGGCATTGGCGTTGCGCCCGGATTTGCTGATCGCCGATGAACCGGTGAGTGCGCTCGATGTGAGTGTGCAGGCGCAGGTGCTGGGTTTGCTGGCGGATATTCGGGCGCGGTTTGGGTTGAGCATGCTGTTCATCACCCATGATTTGCGGGTGGCGGCGCAGATTTGCGACCGGGTGGCGGTGATGCAACGCGGCCGGATTGTGGAGATGGGGCCGACGGCGGCGGTGTTTGCCGCGCCAGAGCATGCTTATACCAGGGAGCTTTTGGCCAGCATTCCCGGCCAGGGGTGGACGCCGCCGCGCCTTGAGGGTTGAGTTGTTGCGGGCGCCCAGCCTCCCCTTTCGTATGCATGCCATATCCTGCATTTACTGTCTGACTTGCAGGGATTGGAATGCAGAAGGACCGGCTGGAATCGATGGCCGCCTTTGTGGCGGTGGTGGAGCGAGGCGGGTTTACTCCCCCTCGCGGCATTTGGGCATGCCGGTGGCAACCCTCAGCCGCCAGGTGAGCGAGTTGGAGGCGCATCTGCGGGTGCGGCTGCTGACCCGAGGCTCGCGGCTGACGGTGCTCACCGAGATCGGGCAGCGATTTTTCGCCACCGCCTGCCATTTGCTGGAGGAGGTGGCGGAGGCAGAGCGCAGCATATTGGGCGATATCCCCGCAGCGCGGGGTGAATTGGTGGTCAGCGCGCCGCCGGCCCTGGGGCGGATGCATGTCGCGCCGCTGGTGGCGGAGTTTCTACAGGCCTTTGCGGATGTCTCGTTGCGGTTGATGCTGACGGAGCGGTGGGTGGATCTGGCCGAGGAGCAGGTCGATATCGCGCTGCGCATCGGCCAGATCGCCGAGGGCGGCATGGTGGCGCTGCCATTGGGGGCGATCCGCCGCATCACCTGCGCCAGCCCGGCCTATCTGGCGGCGCGCGGGGTGCCGGCCGATCCTGCGGCATTGTCGGGGCATGATGGCGTGACCTGGGCCGAGCAGCCGGCTGTTGCCGCACCGGAACGCTCGGGCCAGCGCCTTCACCAACGTGGTGTCGGCAGCCGTGGTGCCGCGTGGCGCCATAACGCCCGGCGTCAGGATCAGCTTCCGTCCGCCCCGCGGCTTCCGGACCGCCAGCGGCACCCGCACGGTCAGTAACTGCGCGGCGGCGGTCACGCAGCCGTCCTCGCCAATTCGGCCGGCGCCGCCAGATCCCGTGCCAGACTGCCCAGCCCCTCCAGCCTCAGCCGCACGTCGGCGCCTCCCGGCCCGATGTCCACTCGGTCGACCAGGAGGTGAATGATGCGCGCCTGCTCGGCCGGAAATAGCTCCTCCCACAGCGGATCCAGCCGCTCCAGCGCCAGCCGCGCCTCGTCCTCTGGCATGTCCGGCGCCGAGGCCCGTGCGGCCCGCCAGGCCCCAAGCACAACCTCCGGCTGACGCAGTAGCCCTCGGACTTGGGCGATGACCGCCCCATCTATCTCGGCGGCGGAAATGCGCGCGATGGCCGGGCCGTCTGCGGCACTGCCCTTCAGTACCGACTGGCTCACATAATAGCGGTACTGTTGACCCCGCCGTCCCCGCGCGTGGGTGGGCGACATGGCCCGGCCGTCGCTCCCGAAGATCAACCCGCGCAGCAGCGATGGCGTTTGGCAGCGGGTGTGGTTGGCGCGTGTCCGCGGGCTGATCTTCAGCAGCGCATGCGCCGCATGCCACATCGCCTGCGGCACGATGGCCGCATGTTCGTCGAGACGGTGCGCGACATCGTCGGTCTCTACATGAGCCCGCCCGAGCGGGCCCTGGTGCTC
>NZ_JBBARU010000092.1:0-10851 GCF_040399605.1 Rhodovarius sp.
TGAGCGCAAAGCGACGATCGACCGCGGCAATGTCCTGCTGCGTCACGTGCCGCCGGCGCGGTTGGCGATCATGCACCGGATCGACGCATTGCATGGTGAGTACCCCTTCGCGGGCAGCCGGATGATGCGCGACCTGCTCCGTGCGGAGGGCATCACGATCGGCCGCCTGGCGGTGGCGACGCTGATGCGTCGGATGTGCATCGAGGCGCTGTATCAACGGCCGAACCAAGTCTGGGCCATGGATATCACCTACATCTCGATGGCGCGCGGCTTTGTCTGTCTGCGGGCCTATGACGGGGTGAGCGATGCTCGGGCGTCGTTGGGCCGGTATATGGGCTGTTACAATACCCGGCGGCCGCATTCGAGCTTGAGGACGCCGACGCCGGAGCGCGCCTATCCGGACCACTTGCCGCAGGTGCTGGCAGCATGAGGCCTTCGCCGGTGCCGCGGCCTCACTCCGGTCGGGCTACGCCCCACTGCACCAGACTGCGGCACCGGCGCGAAGTGCGTATTAACCGGCAGGGGACACAGTTATCGGAAGCAAAGCGCTGTCGTGAGAGACCGAGCCACCTCTGATAGGGCAATGGTGTATTTCTTCGCCGGCTTTGTGGCTGCCCGGCCGCGGGTGGCGAGATAACAGTCATGTCCGACGCAACGCTCTGGGCGCCATGTGCCGAGCCATCCCCCCTCCATGCAGGCCTTCGCGCCGCGATCCGTGCGATGCTGCCTGCCCTCATCGCGGCGGCTCAGCATGGCCAGAACGGACCGCTGATCCATGATTTCACAGCGCCACCAGAGGGTCGGCTCGAGCTTCGCCGGCAAGACAACAAGCCGCTGCGTCGCGGCGCGCGCGACCCGGTAAAGCTCTCGCTCGCCGGCCATGTTGGTAGTACCCACGCGCTTTGGGCGGTAGGCGCGACCTTGGTGATGGATCGGCAGACCCGCGCAGTTCTGAGCCTCGACGTCGCATCCGAAGTGCGGCGGGGCTGAGAACATCGCCCCCCTAAATGGGAAAGTTTGGACGGATAACCCTCTCAGTCCTCCGCCCAACTCCCGGCCGCTATGGCCAGGGCGGCTAGCGCCGACCGCCAGTCCAGGCCTTGCGGCGTCAGCGTAGCGCGGCAGATGGTGGCAATAGGGTACCAAGGTGCGGCGGTGCCGGGCATGCCCCAGCACCAGTCGCCCATTGGCGGCGCCAAGACTGCCAGCCGCCGGCATCCCAACGCGCCCGCGAGATGGCCAAGATAGCCATCGCCAGTCACAACTACATCCGCCGCCAGCATCGCGGCCGCGACTTCCTCTGGCTGGTAGACCCATTCACCGCCATCGAGCATCTCGGGGGCCTCCTCAATGCGCGCCCGGGCATCGCCAGCCAGCAGCCCCAACCGTGTGCCCTCTATGCCCAGAGCCGCCAGGATATCCGGCAAGGCGGGCTCGCCCGCCGCTTCATTGCCGCAGGCTATGGCTATCACCGGGCGCGGCCGGCCTTCCAGCGCCTTGGCCCATGCGGCAAGGCGCACCGGGTCGGCCCGTAACGGCGCTTCCGCGCCAACTGCACGCGCTTGGCGGGCCAGCATGATCGGCGGCTGTGCGCCCATCGATGGCGGTCCATTGGCCAAGGTGATGCCATTGACCGCCAGCAGCGGCGTGAAAGGGCCCGCGCCAAACACAGCGCGGGCAGCCGGAAGCAGGCGTGCGAAACGCAGAATTTCGATCGCATCATCGTCAAGTGCGATCACCCCCGCCTCGGCTTCGGGCGCCAATTTATCGAGCAAAGCCCAGGCGGTGGTGAAATCGCCGCCGCGCAACAGAATCTCGACAGCCGAGAGGGTGATGCCAGTTTCGGCCGGTGCGCGCTGCACCGCCTGCTGCGCCGCCGCCATTGCGCGCTCTGGCTGGCCCGCCATCGCAAAGGCGTGGGCCAGGGCCAGCAGTGGCAAGGCCTGGTCGGGCAGGGCGCGCACCACGCGGGCGATCAGCGCCAGCGCCTCCGCCCCGCGGCCTTGGGCGGAGAGCGCGCGGGCCAAGGACAGGCTGGGCATCGGCGCTTCGGGCGCCACCACCAGGCAGCGCCGGGCCTCGGCCTCGGCCTCAAGCGGCCGGCCGGCGTCCAGCAGCGCATCTGCGAGGCTTGCCGCCGTCATCGGATCGCCCGGCGCCAGCATCAAGGCATGGCGGAGGCAGCCGATGCCCTCTTCTCTGCGGCCTCGGCGCAACAGCACCTTGCCCAGATTGTGCCAAGCTTCGCGCATGACCGGCGCCAGCGAGATGGCGGCGCGCAGCGCCTCCTCCGCCTCGGCCAATTGGCCTTGGCCAAACAGCAGCACGGCCAGGTTGTAGCGATGCTCGGCCTCGCCCGGCGCCTGCGCCGCCAGGCTTTGGAGCATGGCGATGGCGCCCGCGGTGTCGCCTTCGGCGGCAAGTATTTGGGCCCGGAGCCCGGCCAGGTTTGGGCCGCCCGGCAAATGCTCCGCCCGTTCCAGGCAGAGCCGCGCCTCGGCAAGCCGCCTGGCCGCCAGATGCAACCCGGCGAGATTGGCCAGGCTGGGCGCGTGGCCGGAGTCACTGGCCAGCGCTGCCTCCAGCAACGCCTGCGCCCGCGCTGCGTCGCCGCGCGCCGCCGCCTCGGCCGCCAAGCCATTCACCGCGCCGAGATCGCCCGGCGAATGCTCCAGCACCCCGCGCAGCACGGCATGGGCAGCGTCCAGCCGGCCCTGGCGCAAATGTTCGGTGGCGATGGCCAGGGCGGCGGTGTTGTCGCGCCCGATCAGCGCCCCGGAGAGGAGTTCAGCCAAGACCGATCCGTTCGGCATCAACGCGCAAATCCTGCCGCGCGGTCATGATGGTGCTGCCGCCGCTGCGGCTGAGCGAGAGGGTTTCGACGGTGCTCAGGCTGCTGCCGGCATCGAGCATATCCTCGCCACGCACCCGGGTGGTGCGGCGGCCGGCGAGGGTGACGATGTGTTCGGCCGATTGCTCGATGCGCTGGGCGGCGCCACGCAGCAGGCTGGCCGCCAGGGTGGCGGTGCCGGCCAGCAGCAGGGCGGTGGCGCTGCGCAGGGTGGCGCGGGCGAGGTCGAACTCGCCCAGCGGGGCGCGGGCGGTCAGGCGCTCGCTCGCCTCGAGCGCGATGCTGCGCGCACGCAGTGAGAGGGTTTCACCATCGGTCGGGGCAAGGGTTGTGCCCTGTCCTGGCGCGCGGGCCAAAATGGCCAGGATGACGGCCTGGGCACCCTGGCCATGCAGCAAAGCCGTATCACCGGGCAGCGGCAGCACCAGGCAACTGGGGGCGGGTTTTACCGGCAGCGCGCCGTCGGCGGTTTCGGCCAGCAGGCCGTTCTCTCCGGCACGCAGGGCGGAGGTCCAGAAATCAGCGGTCACCAATGAAAGGTCCGCAAGACGATCAAGTGGCACGGAGAACTCCTATGTACCTTTAAACACCTTAAGCTGGGAGGGCGCGACAGTCACGCCCGGGATATTGGGACCCATGCCATTCGCCCCGGTGGGGTCGCACATGCCGGTTGCGGGCGGGCCACCGACGAACAGCTTGGGTGAGCCCATCATGTGCCTGTCCGGCCCCATGACCATTTTGGAGGCCACGCCCAGCAGAATGCCCGGAAAATTGCCCAGGCTGGGCACCCGGCTGGTCATTAAATTATGGGCTGGCATGCATTGCAGCAGGATTTTGAATTGGGTGGGAATGCCGAGATATTGCAGCACCATATTCACATAGGGGATTGGCGTGGGGATCGGGCCGACCGGCGACGGAATAGGGGTCAGGCAGACATCCATGGGCGCCACGGATTGTCCTGGCAGTGGACCGGAGGAATTTAGGAAGCCTGGCATTTAACTATGTTCCTTTCCTGGTGATATTTTATTGTATAGGCAAGCTCGCCGCCGCAGCTCGATTATTGTACGGTCAACCACCGTCAGCCGAAATCTCTGAAGTGCCATTGCACAACCGTAGACCTCTCAGGGCTTCGGTGGTGTTCGCTACGGATATTGTATCCGCCGATTCAAACTAAGTAATTAGTTTAATTGCTTCAACTACTTCTGCATCAGTCATTAAATTTGCAGCAGACAATTTTTTGGCTTCGGCACTCAACTCTTTCTTTGCGGCATCGTAATCAGCTGATGTAAGTTTACCGCCGGACTTCGCCATCTCAAATGTGACAATTTTCGCATCAATACCTTTAACAGTTTTTACTTCCAAGCCAGTGATAGTGGTATTACGACCGCCCTCAACAGTACTGATTGCACCTCCTGTCGTTGAAGACAAGCTGCCACCCATAGTAACAGATTTATTCACTCCAAAAACAAGTGAAAAACGAGCTGCAAACGTGAGGTCGACCCGTCCTCCGAAAAACACCGAAAATGAAGCCGCGAGGCTCGTATTAGACGTGGCGCCTAACGTCACTGTGTTTAGAGCGGCAAGGTTGAAAGTGCTTTTCATGCCCATGAAATAATCAGTTCGTAAACCCCAAACATGCACCCGAGAGTTACCGTAAATGGTGCGTTCCTCCTTGTCAAAAATTGTATCTTTGATCACACCGTCGACGGATGTTGTTATACTTCCTTTTGTCTTAATAATTACGTCACCAACAGCATCTATATTGACCGTACTACCGGAAAAAAGATGGATAGGTCCTGCTTTAGCGTAGACCCGGGTCGCACCACCAGAACTGATGTCCAGATCCCCCGAGCCGTCGGCCCCCGCCACTAGAATAAGATGATTATCGACCTTTAATCCCATATCGCCTTTCACGCGCGAGTAATGTTGGCCCGCCGTGTAGTCGTAAATTCCGGACTTTTCATTAAACAACGTATCGCTCCGCGCCGCGGGCACCGCACTAGAGCCGGTGGAGGCAACGTAACCCAGAGAGCCTGGTGTTTTGAGTTCATCGGGCTCCTTCGTTGTCGAGCCTGTTGCCGCAGGAACACCGCCAAGCCGTAGGGTGTGCGTGATTGGAGACGAGCTATTATCCTGAACGTACATCCGCGCATAATTGTTACCTGCGCCCGTATCAACGCTCGATGCCAGCGCATCCGGCGATGCCAGCGCCGGCACATCGCCCGCATCAGTCACAACCACCGGCTGCGCCTGCCCCCCCAACGCATTGGGTACCAACAAGCCGCCAGGTGGCGCGGGCGGCGGCGCAGCGCCGTAGGCGTTCAACCCGCTGCCGCCATTGCCACCGCCCGTGCTGGTGGCCGAACCGCCATCATTGCTCATCTCAAAACCCATGCCCGAGCGGGTGACCAGCCGGTTCTGCAGCGAATTGTCGCTCGTCACCACCGCCTTATTGCGCGGATTGGGCACCGCGCCCAAAATCACCGGCCGGTCCGGGTCGCCGTTGACGCAGGCAATCACCACCTCGGTGTTAGGAAACAGCGGAAAATGCATGCCATCGCCATCGCCACCAAAGGGCGAGGACATGCGAATCCATTGTGAGGCCTTGCCATCCGGCGAGCCGCCCAGGTCAAAGGGCACCTTCACCCGGTAGCGCCCCTGATCGTCAATCTCGGCCTTGCTGCCATCGCCCGCGCCGTCAATCCGGCCATTGAGCAGCCCATCCATCCGCGGCACCGGCGTCACCCGCGCCGGGCGGAACGGCACGTCGCGGTCGATCATCTCGAAGCTGTTGCGATAACCCACCCAGTCGGATTCAGGCACGCCGGGCATTGGCACCCACACCTCGTGCCGCACCCGCACCACCAGATAATCCTGGTTCCAGGACGTATAGGGGTGGCCACCCAGGCGAATCACCCGGCCCGGCGCCAGCCGCGCCACGGTGGAATTGCCATGCCAGCGGCTCTGATGGCAGCGCAGCTCCTCGGCGCGGATGCGGGCCAGGGCGGCGCCTTCGTCTGGCGTGCGGTGATGCGCGCCATATTCCACCCAATTGCCACGGCCGCGGCTATCCACCTCGGCCTCAACCAGCAGCGGTATATGCGGCAGGCGGTAATTATGGTCCTGCAGCCAGACCTTCTGCGGCACCGGGGTGCAACGCTGGCGCAGGGCCTGGATGGTGTCGGGTGCGGCTTCGCGCCCACCGCTGCTCCAGGGCTTCCATTGTAGCCCCGTCCCGCCCTCAAGGGGCGTGGCGAAGAGATTGTCATCGGCGAAGACCACGCTTTCGCGGTCGCCATTATTTTCGAAAAAATAGAAAATACCGGCATGCTCGGCCAGTCGGGAGATGAAGGCGAAATCCGTCTCTTCATATTGCGAGACATGGTCGCGCTTGGGGTAGGCGCTGCGGTTGCGCAGGCGGAGCTCATGCTCAAAGCGGCGCAGATCGGTGTCACTCACCTGCGCGGTCGGCCGCAGCGCGCCAGAGAGTTCGGCCTCGATCACATCGGCCACCGAAACCGCATTCGCCGTGCCGTGGATCTGGTTGGAGCGGGAGAGGCGCAGCCGTGCCAGCCAGGGCACCAGCCGAAAACGGTAACGCGCATCGCCGAAGATTGAGGGTGGCTCGATCTCCACCGTGTCGATAATGCCATGCACGCTGCGCGGCTGGGCACCTTCAACAGTGATGCGCAGTGTGGCCCGCTGGCCCACCAGCGCGAGCGGGTCCATCGCCCGGCCACTCGGCCCCAGGCAGTCAATATCGAAGCTGTAGAGGCTGGAGAGCGCCTCGGTGCCGTCCACCGCATAAGCGCGCAGCGCGTCCGGGGCCAGGCCGTCAATGGTGAATTGCAGCGCTGCGGTCATGGCACGCTCCTTTGTTCGGTTGTCGGCTCGTCCTGAACGGGCGCGGGGCGATAGGCCTCGGCCACCAGACGGTGCTCATCGGTGCCGATGGGATCACCGCGCGCGCCGCCCAGCAATGCCGTGTGGAGCACCGCCGCATGCAGCTTGAGGCGCCCGATGGCGGCGCCGTTGAAATTGGCGGCCTCAAGCCGGGCATTGGAGGCATCGGCCAGTGACAAATTGGCACCGACAAAGCGCGCGCCGCGCAGGCTGGCATCGGTGAACTGCGCCATCGAGAGATCAGCGCCGGAGAAATCGGCGAGGTCGCCCTTGGTCTCGGAAAAATTCGCCATGTTCAGCCCGGCGCCGGAAAACCCCGCGCGGCTGATATCGGCGCGGGCGAACATCACCGCGGAGGCACGGGCGCCGGCGAAGGAGGCCTGGGCGAGATCGGCGCCGATGAAGATGCTTTGCGTCAGCTCGGCGCCATCGAAGCGCGCGCCGCGCAGCGAGGATTGCATGAAATTCACCCGTGCCAGGGCCTGCCGGCTGAAGTCGCGGCTATCGAGCACCAGCTTGAACAATAGCCCGCCATCGATGGCCATGCGTGAGAGGTCAGCCGTCGTCGCGTCACCCTCCAATATGGCGGAATTGGTGAGGCGGGCATCATCCAGGCGAAGACGCTCTATGGTGCAGCGCATCAACACGCAGGTGTCGAGCGCGGCTTGCGAAAGGTCGAGGCCATCCATCTTGCAGGCCACGAACATGCATCGCTCCAGCCGCGCGGCACCGAAGCGCGCCTCGGCCAGTTCGCATTCCACCAGCATCAGCCCAACCAGCGCCGCGGCCGCCATGTCGAGGCCCTGGGCGCGGCATTTTACCAACATCAGACCCTCGCGCCGGGCCGCACCAAAGCGTGCGCCGCCCAGCTCACATTCCGCCAGCATCGCCTCGTCCATCCGGGTTTCGGACAAATCCTGGCCCGCGAGGTTGCATTTCATTGCCACCAGCTTGCCCAGGTCGAGGCCGCGCAGATCCATGCCGCGCAGGTCGCGTTCGATCACCGGCACCCCGGCCTCGGCCATCTCGCGCAGCGCCTCAGGCGACATTGGATTCACGCTCCATCACGGTGTTGCGGAGATTGGCGCCGGTGAGGTCGGCCAGGGCAAGGTCGGCGCCTTCCAGGTCGGCGGAATAAAGATTGGCACCGAAGAGATTGGCCCCACCCAGCCTGACACCGCGCAATTGCGCCTCGAACAAATCAGCGCCCGACAGATCGGCATCCTCCAGCAGGGTCTTCGACATCGCGCAGCGCCGCAGTACGGCGCGCATAAGGCTGGCGCCGGACAGCTTCGCACCCATGAGTGTAGAGCCGGCGAGCCGGGCACCAGAGAAATCCGCGCCCGTGAGATCGGCATTCACCAGCGTAACATTGCTCCCTGTCGCACGGCGGAACCGAGCGCCGGGCATATGGCCCAACAGGAAGGCGGCATTTGTCAGGCTGGCCTCGGTGAGATCGGCCGCCTCCATCGGGCATTCGACAAAAGCACAAGTGTCGAGCACGGCGCCGCGCAACCGCGCACCCGTCATGGCGCTGCGCATGAAGATGCAGCGTGTCAGCCGAGCGCCATCGAAATCCGCCTCCGCCAGGTCGGCCTCGATGAACATCGCATCGGTGATCTCAGCGCCGCGAAACCGGGCGCGGGTGAAGCGGCATTTCAACGCCATGGGCGAGATCAATTTGGCGCGCGACATATCCACCTCTGGCGCATCGGTCTCGAACCAATTGGCGCCGTCGAGGTCGCAGCCTGAAAGATCGGCGCCATGCAGCTTGGCGCGGGAGAGGTTGGCGGCGCGCAGATCGGCGCCTGTCAGCCTTGCACCAGAGAGATCGGCCGCGGTGAACACCGCCTGATGCAGCACAGCGGCGGAAAAATCCGCCCCTGGCAGCACCGCGCGTTCCCAAAAGCTGCCGGTCAGGGCTGCGCCTGGAAGGGTGAGGCCGGGCATGTTCACGCCGTTGAAATCGCGCCCTTCCAGCCCCTCAGGGGTGGCCCGCATCCGTTCGATCAGCGCCGTTAGGCGGGGGATAAAATCGGGCTGCCAAGCAATAGCCTCAGCGATAGGTTCGGGCGAAAGGCGACGAATTTCAGCCATGCCGTCGCCGCGCGCCATCGCCGCCACACTCTCCTTAGCTTCAGCCAGCTTCGCCTCGATGGCCGCCTTGTCGGGCGGCGGGCCAGCCTGATCGAGCATGGGCTGCAGCAGCCGCCGGAGAGCCTCGCCCGGCGGTTGGGGTTCGGCGCCGGGATAGAGATCGGCCATTGCGGCCGTCAATTTCTCCCGCGCCTCGGCAATCTGTGCCTGGATTTCGGGCTTGATCTGGGCGGCCTCGCCGGTCTCAACGCCCGCCAGCAGCGCGTCGAGATCGGGCAGGCCCTGCGGCTCGGCCGGACGGCGGGCGAAGGCTTCGGCGGCGGCGCGCCCCTCGGGCGTGTCATCTGCCGGCAGTGGCGGCTCCAGCGAGTCGGGGAGGCTGATATCCGCCATGGCTCGGATCATCGGGTGATTGGAAATATCACCCAGCAGCCTGGCCTCAAGCCGCGCCCAGGCCTCGTCGGGCATCTCGGCCGGCGGTGCCAGTGCCGCGGCGACCAGCGCCTCAGCCCGGGCGCGATCCTCGGCGCTGACATCGCCCAAACCACGCAACAGGTATTCCGGATCACGCGCGCCGCGCACCGCCTCGATCGCCGGGGCAAGTTCGGCCGGCGGTTCGCCGGGGGGGGGCGGGCCGCCCTCGGCCGCGGCCAATAGGTGCTCGAAGCCTTCGGGCATGCCGGGGGGGGCCGCAGCCTGAGCCTCAACCTGGGCGATCATCCGGTCCGCCGCCTCCCAGATTTCGCCGAGATCGACGTCCATCGCGTCGATCTCCTCCTGGGTGATGATCGGAAAATCCGGCAGCTCTGGCTCGGGAGGCGGCGGCAGCGTTCCGGGCGGAAAACCCATCTTCGCCTCCATCTCACGATGACCGATGGCCGCGGCAAGCCGCATCTTAGTCAGCAGTTTCTCTTTCGCCGCAGCGCGTGCCGCGGCACGCGCTGCGGCCTCCTCGGCGCTGGGCAAAGGCTTCAGCGGGCCATCTCGAAGGACATAGAGTGCGCGGGTTTCGGGGTCGAGCCGCAGATTCAACTGCTCCTGATAATGCCCGGCTTCGCGCGGGGTATCGGCCATCCGCTCATAGGCCAGCAGCAGCGCCGGCACGTCGGATGCCTCGGCATCGGAGACCTCCAGCAGGCCGCGATAAATGGCGCAGCCGATGCCGGCACTGGGGAAGAGCCACACTGTGTCGAGCCGCAGCGGCACCTCGCGGTCAGTCTCCACGCCGCCAACCACTTGACGCGCGAAAGAGCGCACCCGCATGCCGGGAAGCCTGGAATAATGCGGCTCAGCCTCGCCCAGGAAACCCGAATGGATGATCTCCTCATTGCCCGCGAAAAATCCATCGGCCCATTGCGCCGGCTGGGCGGATTGAAAGACCCGCATATCGGCATCCGGCGGCAGGCCGGGATGGTGGTCGCGCAGCCAGTTCGGACCATAGGTGCCGGCCAGCTTCTGCCGCGAGGGCGCGTTGAAATCGACCGGCCCGATGAGCGCGGGCAGCGGCGCCTGCTCGATATCGAGCACAGGACGCGCCGGCTCCTCCAGATTGGCCAGTGGCGCTGGCTGGCGCAGCCGCAGCAAAGCCGATGCGCCATGCCCGCGTCCAATCGGGTTCTCAGGAAAAGCCGGGCCACCGAAGGCGCGGGTGGGCCCAAGTGGCATCTCCAGGAAGGGCAGGGGCGGCCCGGCCGCGCGCCCGGCCGCACCCTCGCGCCAAACGCGGTCGCCAAAGACCCGCAGGCGCCGCCCCACGGCGCCGACGCGAAACGCCACATCCATCGCCTGGACCGGGCGGCCGCCGGGCGCGCGGGCGAAGCCGGCCAGCAGCACCTCGCCCTGCGGCTTGGGCATGGCCATATCCAGAACGGCGCCATCCAGCGCCGGGGACGCGGCCTTCCAGAAGGCCGCTTCGAGGATCAGCCGGGTCGGATCATCCAGCCGAAAGGCTGCAGTGGCGCCGATGACGAGCACATTTCTGCGCTGCAGAAACGCGACCC
>NZ_JBBARU010000093.1:0-10690 GCF_040399605.1 Rhodovarius sp.
GTCACGCGCCGATTGCGCAATTCCAGCGGCAATTCCACCCGCGCCGGCCCGCCCTCAACCGGCACCCGGGCCGTGAGGTTGAGGACGGTGCGCAAGGGGCCGACCATATTGGGTGCGATCATCCCGGCCGCGACCATGGCCGCCACCATCTTGCGCGTCTCGGCATCATCATCAATGCCTTCAAAAAGATGGCCCATCCAGTCCGGCACCGATGCGCCGCACATGGCCGAAAATTTCACCACCTGGGCAAAATTGGTCACCGGCAGGATGCCCGGCACGATTGGCACGGTGATGCCAGCCTTGTGACAGCGCTCGATGAAACGCAGATAGATGTCGGTATCAAAGAAATACTGGGTGATGGCGCGGGTGGCGCCGGCATCAATCTTGCGCTTGAGAAAATCGAGATCCGCCTCGGGCGAGAGCGCTGTCGGGTGGGTCTCGGGATAGGCGCCCACCGTGACATCGAAATCGGCCACGCCGCGCAGGCCGCGGACCAAATCCTCAGCCTGGGCATAGCCGCCCGGATGCGGTTCATATTGCGCTGCCCCCACCGGCGGGTCGCCACGCAGGGCCACGATGTGGCGCACCCCAGCCGCCCAGTATTCGCGGGCCACCTCATGCACTTCCTCACGCGTCGCGCCCACCGTGGTGAGATGGGCGGCGGGCGTGAGGCTCGTTTCGGCCACGATGCGCGATACGGTGGCATGGGTGCGGCTGCGGGTGGTGCCGCCCGCGCCATAGGTCACGCTGACAAAACGCGGCGCGAGCGGCTCCAACCGGCGGATGCATTCCCACAGATTGGCCTCCATGGTGGCGCTTTTCGGCGGGAAAAACTCGAAGCTGAGCTTGGGCGGCGCCATATCGCGCGGCGCCGGAAGCGCGGGAATGCGCGGCCCGGTGAGCCAGCGCTCCAAAGTGCCGTGGCGGATGGTGTCGTGGCTTGCCTGATCCATGGCCCGCAAATGGCCCACAAGACAGGTTCACGCAAGGGTTGCGCCGTTGCAAGCCGCAACGCAGGTAACTGTTCCCGAAGCCCATGCGTTACGCTAGAACATCCGCGTTCGTCATGCGCGAACGCCGCCTCGAACCCGAAAGCTGAACCGAGCCTCATGCAGCGCCCTCTGCCCGCGATCTATTTGTGCGCAATCGCAGCACTGGTCGGGCTGCTGGCCGGCTGCGCCACGCCGCCCCCAGCCTCGGACCCCGAGGCCCTGGCAGAGTACCGCGCCACCAATGACCCAGCAGAACCCTTCAACCGCGCGATGTTCGATGTTCATCAGGCGATCGACGGCGCCATCCTTAGGCCTCTGAACGGCGCTTATCGCTGGCTGCCCGCACCCGTGCGCCATAGCGTCAGCAGCGTTCTGAACAACCTGCGCACCCCCGTGGTGCTGCTCAATGACATGTTGCAGGGCGAACCCGTGCGGGCGGGCGACACGCTGGGCCGCTTCGTCATCAACACCACGCTGGGCTTGGGTGGCATATTCGACGTGGCGGAAAGCCGTTTCGGCGTGCCCGTGCATTATGAGGATTTCGGCCAGACATTGGCCACCTTTGGCGTGGCAGAGGGGCCCTTTCTGTTCCTGCCCATTCTAGGCCCGAGCAACCTGCGTGACCTGGCGGGCCTGGGTGTGGACACCGCCGCCCAACCACTCACCTGGTTCGGCCAGGGCCTGGCTGTGGACCTGCTTGCTGGTGTGCGCGGTGGCGCTTCGATGCTGGATACCCGCGATTATTACTTCGATTTCATCGATGATATAAACCGGACATCGCTCGACCCCTATGCCGCCATGCGCAATGCCCGCCGCCAGGCCCGCGCCGCCGCCATTGCCAATCGCGACGCCGTGGGCCATCAACCGCCTTCCCGTTGAGGAGGGTTGATGTTGCTACTGAACCGCCGCGATTTCGCCGTGCTCGGCCTGGGGCTGCTCTGCACGTCGCCTTCGCAGGCCCAGATGGACACTGCGCGCGCCGCAGGCTTCATCCAGGCCGCAGGTGATGAGCTGGTGGCTGCGATCAATAATCCGGGGCTGAGCCCCGCCGCACGGCAGGAGCGCGTAGCCTCCATCCTACGCCGCAGCGTGGATATTGAGACGGTGGGCCGCTTCGTGCTCGGCCGCTTCTGGCGCATCGCAACCCCGGCGGAGCAGCAGGATTATCTGCGCCTCTTCGAGGCCAGCCTGATCCGCAACCTCGCCGGCCGCTTTGGCGAATACCAGGGCGTGCGCTTCGCACTCGGCCGCACCCAATCGCGCACCGAGGATGATGCGCTGGTCAGCACAGTCGTCACTCGCCCCAACTCCAACCCCTTCAATCTGGATTGGCGGGTGGCGGAAAGCGGCGGCCAACCCAAGATTGTCGATCTCATCGCCGAGGGCACCTCGCTGCGCCTCACCCAGCGCAGCGAATATGCCTCCGTCATCCAGCGCGGCGGTGGCCAGGTGGCAGCGCTGCTCACCGCCATGCGCGCGCAGGCGGCGCGGTAGCAGGCGACTGAAAAACGCGGGTGGCGAGGAAAAGAGCGGAAAGGCTTTGCCGCTCGATCTCATCTGCCCCCGAGAGTCCTGGTCCCGCCTCCCGGCTTCAATAACCGGCCGAAAAATCCACCAAATTGATCAGCGCCCGCCCCTGGCGCAACCGGTGGATATTCTCCACCACCTGCGGTGCGGCGCTGCGCGGAATCGTGATGGAGGAGGCATGCGGCCAGACCAGCACCTTCTCATGCCCCCAGAAGCGATGTTCCGCCGGCAGCGGCTCAGGCTCAAACACATCCAGCGCCGCACCGGCAATATGCCCGCTATCGAGCGCCGCCAGCAGGTCATCGGCCACCATATGGCCACCGCGGCCGGAATTGATCACAAAACTGCCCGGCGGCAGCAGCGCCAGCGTCTCGCGATTGATAATGCCCCGGGTCTGTGGGGTGAGCGGCAGCAGGCAGACCAGGATATCGGTCTGCCCCAGCATCGCGCGCAGCCCCTCGGCCCCGGCAAAGCAGGTCACGCCCTCTATTTGCCGCGGCTGACGGGTCCAGCCCAGCACCGGAAAGCCCACCACGCGCAGCAACCCCGCCGCATGGGTGCCCAATTGCCCCAGGCCCAGAATACCCACCCGCCGCTGCGCGGTGTCGGGTGCGGGCAATTCGCGCCAGAGGCGCTGGGCTTGCTGGGCGCGATATTCGGCGTCCTGGCGATGGAAGCGCAGCACATTCAGCAGCACCCATTCGCCCATGGCGGTGGTCAGCCGGTCATCCTTCAGCCGCGCCACCGGCACGCCGGGCGGCGGCCCGGGGGCGCGCAGCAAATGATCCACCCCCGCCCCCATCGAGACCAGGAGCTTGAGATTGGGGTAGCGCCGCAGCTCCGCCATATCATGGCTGCTCCAGCACACCGCCACCTCAATCTCCGAGGGCTCGCCCGCATCGGGGAAAAGGCGAATATCGAGCGAGGGATCAACCGCCAGCATGGCGTCGCGCCATTCCGCCATGATCGCGGCTTTGGTGGAAAGAAGAATGGCCATCAGGGTGTTACCTCACTGCGCAGGCTGCGGACGAATTCGCGCCAATCATCCCGGCGGGTCGCAACCCGTTCGGCGCCATCGGGCAATTTGGCGTAAAGGGTGAGAATGCCGCGTGACCAGAGCAGCTGAAACTGCATCTCATTGTTAAGCACCAGCTCCGCCGTGCGGTGGAACACGCCATCCTTCACCTTGGGCTGCACCTTGGCCAACCACCACCAGCAGCCCAGGCCCAGCACCACCGCGCCGACATAGAAATGGATGAAGGCCGTGGCGCCAAAGCTGCTGAACAGGATGAGCGCCGCCGGCACCACATTCTCCCAGTAATCATAGACCGGGCTGCCCGGGCTGTTCATCTTGCGGATATGCACGCCCAGCCGCACCCGCTCGGCATTGAGCAGCGCGCGCAATTCGCCCAGTTCAGGGCTCTCAACGTCAGGATTCATGGAGAAAGGCCGCCCGCATCAGGGTTTTGGTATAGGGCTGTTCGGGATGGCGTGTCAGTGCCTCTGCCTCACCTTCCTCGACAATCACACCATCCTTCATCACCGCGATGCGATGCGCCATGGCGCGCACCACCCGCAGATCATGGCTGACGAAGAGATAGGCTAGGCCATGGCGCGCCTGCAGCCCGCGCAAAAGCTCCACCACCTGGGCCTGCACCGAGACATCCAGCGCCGAGGTCGGCTCATCGAGCACCAGCAGCCGCGGCTTGAGCACCAGGGCGCGGGCAATGGCGATGCGCTGGCGCTGGCCGCCGGAGAATTCATGCGGGTAGCGCGGCATCATCGCCGCCGAGAGGCCCACCTCAACCAACGCCTCGGCCACCCGCGCCTCGCGCGCGGCGGCGGAGAGGCCGGGCTCATGCACCGCCAGCCCCTCCCCCACAATGTCACCAGCCGACATGCGCGGCGAAAGACTGCCATAAGGGTCCTGAAAGACGATCTGCATCGCCGCGCGCAACGGCCGCAATTGCCCGCGCGACAGCCCCTGGATGGGTCGCCCATCCAGCAGAATCACCCCCTCGCTCGGCACCAGCCGCAGCAGCGCCATGCCCAGCGTGGTCTTGCCCGAGCCACTCTCGCCCACAATTCCCAGCGTCTCACCCGCACGCAGGCCCAGCCCCACCCCATCCACCGCGCGCACCCGAGACACCTCGCGCCGCAACAACCCGCGGCGAATGGGGAAATGCACCCGAAGGTCGCGCGCCTCCAGCACCGTGGCAGCATCCTGAGGCACCGGGGCCGGCCGGCCGGAGGGCTCGGTGGCGATGAGCATCCGGGTATAAGGGTGCTCCGGCGCGGCGAAGATGCGGCCCACCGGCCCCTGCTCCACCACCGCCCCATCCTTCATCACCACCACCCGGTCGGCATGGCGCTTCACAATCGCCAGATCATGGGTGATGAGCAGCAGCGCCATGTTCAGGCTGGATTTGAGTTCGGCCAGCAGGGCCAAAATCTGCGCCTGAATGGTGACGTCGAGCGCCGTTGTCGGCTCATCGGCAATCAGCAAAGCGGGGTTATTGGCCAAGGCGGCGGCAATCATCACCCGCTGGCGCTGCCCGCCCGAGAGTTCATGCGGAAAGGCACCCAGCCGGTCCTTCATCTGCGGCAGGCCGGCACGGGCCAAGGCCGCCACAACCTCGGCCTGCAGCGCCGGGCCCGAGAGGCTTCGATGCAGGGTGATCGCCTCCCCCACCTGGCGGCCAATGCTGTGCAGCGGGTTGAGCGAGGTCATCGGCTCCTGAAACACCATGCCCGCCACGCCACCGCGCAGCTTTTGCAGCGCCGCGGCATCGGCGCTCAGCACATCCGTCCCATCCAGGGTGATCCGCCCCTCAGGATTGCTGCCGCCACTCGCCAGCAGCCGCAGGCAGGAGAGTGCGGTGACCGACTTCCCGCTGCCCGATTCGCCCACCAGCGCCACAACCTCGCCGGGATCGACATGGAAAGAGACGCCCTGCACCACCCTCTTGCCGCGAAAGGCCACGGCGAGGTTCTCGACCGAGAGCAGGCTCATGCCGCACCTCCCGGCAATTTGCGCGGGTCAAAGGCGTCCCGCACCGCCTCGCCCACGAAGATCAGCAATGTCAGCACGCCGCCCAATACCACGAAGCCGGTGAAGGCCAGCCAAGGTGCTTGGAGATTATTCTTGCCCTGGCTGAGCAATTCCCCCAGCGAGGGCGAGCCTGGCGGCAGGCCAAACCCCAAAAAATCAAGCGAGGCCAGCACGGTCACCGAACCTGAGAGGGTGAAGGGCAGAAAGGTCAGCGTGGCCACCATCGCATTGGGCAGAATATGGCGGAACATCAGGCTGGCATCCCCCACCCCCAGCGCCCTCGCCGCGCGCACGTAATCGAGGTTCCGCCCGCGCAAAAACTCCGCCCGCACCACCCCGGTCAGCCCCATCCAGGAAAACAACAGCAAAAACCCCAGCAAGGTCCAAAAGCTGGGCTGGATGATGCTGGCCAGAATAATCAACAAAAACAGCTGCGGCATGCCCGACCAGATTTCGATGAAGCGCTGAAACAACAAATCCGTCAGCCCGCCATAAAACCCCTGCACCGCGCCGGCGGCGATGCCGATGAGGCTGGCTATGATGGTCAGCGTGAAGCCAAACAGCACCGAAATCCGAAACCCATACATCACCCGCGCCGCCACATCGCGCGCCTGGTCATCCGTGCCCAGCCAGTTCCTGGCCGATGGCGGCGCCGGGGCGGGCCGGCCGAGATTGCGCACCACGGTGGAATGGGCATAGCGAATGGGCGGCCAAATCGCCCAGCCGCGTTCGGCAATGGCGCGCTCCATCTCAGGGTCATGCCAATCGGCATCGGTGGGCAGCCCATCGGGCACCACATCGCTCTCGGCATAATCCACCAGCACCGGCACCAGCCAGCGGCCATCCACATGCACCAGCAGCGGCCGGTCATTGGCGATAAATTCGGCGAAAAGCGTCACCAGAAACAGCGCCGTGAACAGCCAAAAGGACCACCAGCCGCGCCGGTTGGCCTGGAAATTCGCCAATCGCCGGCGGGTGACAGGGCTCAGCGTCATGGCCCGCACAGCGTGAAGCGCAGCATCCGGCGCGGCAGTTCCGGCCAGGCCGCGCGCATCGCCTGCGCATCGGCGAAGGGTGCTGGGATATGCAGCGCCTCGGTCGCAACCTCCAGGGAGGGCGCATCAAACGGCCAAGGATCAATCCGCGCGGCAAAGGGCGCAATGCGGGTCAGCGTGCTCGCGCCCACCGAAAACCGCGCCTGCCCCCAGCACAGCGCCAGCGCGATGCTATCCACCATGCCCAGCTTTTGCGACAGCGGCGCCACCTCAGCCTCGACCATGCCCAGCCGGGCCATGATGGCCGCCCCCCTCTCCTGCTCCCGCGCCATATAGCCCTGCATGGCGGCAAGGCTGGCGGCGGCGGGCGCGATCCGACCACCCAGAATGCCCAGGCGATAAATATGGCTGCCATGGCGCATCACCAGCAGCCCCACAAGCTGGCCGAAATTGGCGAGCGCCATGGCCACGCCCTGCTCCCACATCGGCACATGCTCCTCACCGGAGAGCGCGTTGAAGGCCCGCGGCAGGCCGGTCGCCTTGTCGAATTCCGGCGCCATTTCCCAGGCCTGCCAGGGGCAATCATGCTCGATGGCCGCCGTCACCGCGGGCTCGAAAGGCTCGGGCCGCTCCGCCAGCCGGCGCATCAACTGGCCGGCAATGATGGCATGCGCCGGCTGCGGCGTGGCCAGCACCGAGCCATCGGGTTGCGGCCAGAGGATCATGCTGAGCCCTTACGGTTGCGCGGCACCGGCATCAATTCCGCCTCGCTTCGAAATCAATCCGCGGATCCACCAGCGTATAGGTGAAGTCAGAGACGATCTGCATCACCAGCCCCAGCAGGGTGAAGAAATACAGCGTGCCAAACATCAGCGGATAGTCCCGCCGGATCGCCGCCTCAAAGCCCAGCAGCCCCAACCCATCGAGCGAGAAGATAATCTCCACCAGCAGCGCCCCGGTGAAGAGAATGCCAATAAAGGCCGCCGGAAACCCCGCAATGATCAGCAGCATGGCATTGCGAAACACATGGCCATAAAGCACCCGCATCTCGCCCGCCCCCTTGGCGCGGGCGGTGAGCACATATTGCTTGCCGATCTCATCGAGGAAGGCGTTTTTGGTCAGCATGGTCAGCCCGGCAAAACCACCGATCACCAGCGTGATGGTGGGCAGCACCATATGCCAGGCATAATCCAGCACGCGGTCCCAAAAACCCCAGTTTTCGCTGCCCGCGCTGACCAAGCCGCGCAGCGGGAACCATTGCAAAAACGTGCCCCCGGCAAACAGCACCACCAGCATCACGGCGAAGAGAAAGCCCGGAATGGCATAACCCACCAGCACCGCCGCCGAAGACCAGACATCAAACCGGCTGCCATCGCGCACCGCCTTCATGATGCCCAGCGGTATCGAAATCAGATAGATGATCAGCGTTGACCAAAGCCCGAGCGAGATCGAGATCGGCATTTTCTGCAACACCAAATCCCAAACCGGCTGGTCACGGAACAGCGACCGGCCGAGATCGAATTGCACATAGCCGCGCAGCATCTCCCAAAACCGCACATGCGCCGGCTTGTCAAAGCCAAAGGCGCGCTCAATCTCGCGCACCACCGCCGGGTCCAGCCCACGGGCGCCGCGATAGCTGCTGCCCCCCTCGGCGCTGCCCTGGCTGCGGGGCGCGCGGGTCTCACCTTGGCCCTCGCCGGTGATGCGCCCCAGTGTCTGGCCCTCACCGCGCAACTCCGCCAGCGCCTGCTCCACCGGCCCGCCTGGTGCAAACTGCACCACGGCGAAGTTGATGGCGATGATGCCGAACAGTGTTGGGATCACCAGCAGCAGGCGGCGAAGAAGATAGACGCTCACAGGCTGCGGCGCGCTTCGGCCAAAGCCCTCTGCCGCGCGGGGTCCACCCACCAGGTGGTGGGAAAGCCCAGCCCATAGCGCGGGTTGCGCTCCGGCCGGCCAAACTTGTCCCAAAAGGCCAGTTGGAAGCTGCGGGTGTGCCAATTGGGAATGACAAAATGCTGCCACAGCAACACCCGGTCCATCGCCCGGGTGCGGACCACCAACTCCTCGCGATTGGGCGCCATGACGATCTGTTCGACCAATTGGTCAATCACCGGGTGGCAAATACCAGGGATGTTCTGGCTGCCATTCTCATTGACCTTGGCGCAGGAAAAATAGTCACGCTGCTCATTGCCGGGGGAGAGGCTCTGGCCCATCACATCCACCGTCATGTCGAAGTCGAAATTGTCCATCCGCACCTGATATTGCGCCGGGTCCACCGTGCGCACCGTGGCCTCGATGCCCAGGCGCTGCAGCCATTGCACAAAGGGCAGCGCCACGCGCTCAAAGCTGGGCGAACTCAACAAAATCTCAAAGCGGAAGGGTGCGCCCTGGGCATTCACCAGGCGCCGTTCGCGATTCACCGTCCAACCGGCGGCGCGCAGCAATTCCAGCGCTCGGCGCAGACCCTCGCGGTTATTGCCGCTGCCATCGGTCACCGGCAGGCGGAATTCCTGGGTGAACAGCGCCTCTGGCAATTGCCCACGAAAGGCTTGCAGGATCTCCAATTCGCGCCCGGTGGGCAGCCCGCTGCTGGCCAATTCGGAATTGGAGAAGAAACTCGTGGTCCGCGCATAGCTTCCATAGAACAAATTGGCGTTCATCCACTCGAAATCAAAGACATGGATGAGTGCCTCGCGCACCCGGCTATCCTGCAACAATGCCCTTCGGGCATTCATCGCGAAAGCCTGCATGCCGGTGGGGATTTCGTGGCGAATGGTGTCGCGGACCACCAACCCACGCCGCACCGCGGGAAAATCATAGCCCGTGGCCCAATCCCGCGCGACATTCTCGGTGCGGAAATCAATCTGCCCGGCCTTGAAGGCCTCAAAGGCCACCGTGCTGTCACGGAAATACTCATAGCGGATGGTATCGAAATTATTCTGTCCGCGCCGGGTGTTGAGATCCACCGCCCAGTAATTCGGCACCCGAGCATAGGTCAGGCCCCGCCCGCTTTCAAAACGCTCCAGCCGATAAGGGCCCGATCCCAGCGGGATATCCTGGCTCGGGCGGGAGAAATCGCGCCCCTCCCAAAAATGCTTGGGCAGCACCTGCATCTGGCCCAGGATCAGCGCCAGCTCGCGATTCTCATTGGTGGAGAAGCGAAACACCACGCGGCGCTCACCCTCAGCCACCACACTCGCCACATCGGCCCAATAGGCGCGGTAAAATGGCCGCCCCTGGCTGCGCAGCGTCTCGAAGGTCCAAACCACATCGGCCGCGGTGATCGCCCGGCCATCATGCCAACGCGCCGCCGGGTTGAGCTCAAAGGTCACCCCCAACCCATCGGCCGGCAATTCGATCCATTGCGCTAAATGGCCGTATTCGGTGCTGGCCTCATCGCTGCTGTCCTGCAGCAGGCTGTCATAAATATTGCCGATGCCCACCGCTGCGCTGCCGCGCAGGATGAAGGGGTTGAAGCTGTCAAAACTGCCCAGCGCCGTCAGCGCCACCTCACCACCCTTGGGGGCGGCGGGATTGACCCAGGGGAAATGCGAAAAACCCACCGGCAAGGCGGGCTCGCCCAGCAGCGACAAGGCGTGCAACCGCCGCGGCGCGGTTTGCGCCCCAGACTGGGCCAAAGCCGGCACCGCCAGGGCAAGGGGGGAGGCGAGTATGGATCGTCGCTGCATCGCCCCAAGGTGGCGTGCCGCCCCTGCCCTGACAACAGCCATCAGGCCACGAGCGCGCCGTAGAGCAAATTCTTGAACAGCATCCGGCTATGCACCCGGGTGGATGGCGCATTGGACATCATCAGCCCCACCACGCCCAGCTCATGGTCAATGGTGAAGCTGGTGCCCCAGGCCCCGGCCCACATCGCATCGCCCACCGAACCGGCGGTGAATGCCATCCCCTCCTGCCGGCGCACGGCAAAGCCCAGGCCCATGCCATAGCCCGGCCCGGTGCTGGCAAAGGTGGTGCCCTCCATACCCAGCGTATGGTCGCTCAGCATGAAGCGCACCGTGGCCGGCGAGAGAATGCGGTTGCCGTTGCCGGTGCCGCCATGGCTGATCATCTCGGCGAATTTCAGCCAATCCCCGGTGGTGCCGGCAAGGCCCGCGCCA
>NZ_JBBARU010000094.1:0-10688 GCF_040399605.1 Rhodovarius sp.
TATCAAAATCAGAATCTAACGAAGGTGCAGGACACTCGTCGACATACATGTCGACCCTGCTGGGGTGCGCGAGGGGCAAAGCCCCTCGCTCTCACTTCCCCTCCCGTTCATTGTCCCTCAATCCCCCAACCGTTTATTCCAGCACCCGCTGCAAAAAGGCTTGGGCGCTGCCCGGCTGGCTGGCGCGGCGGGGTTCGAGTGCCAGGCGCAGCATCTCCCAACTGCCACGGCCCATGCCGGATAAGCGCTGTGGCGGCCCCTCGATGCCACCTTGGGCCAGGCGATAGAGGATGGCGGCCATGGCATGGATGTCATCAGCCGGCTCGGGGGGCGCGCCCTGGGCGCGTTCGGCGGTGGCCCAGCGCGGGGTGAAACCGGCAAAGGCGGCGGCCGGCCCGCCCGGCCCCATGCCGCGCGCGGCGCCAAAATCCAGCAGCACCACCTCGCCCGAGGGGGTGAGGAGCAGGTTATCCGGCTTGAGGTCGCCATGCGCCACCAGCCTGTCATGGGCATGGGCGAGGGCCGCGGCAATCTGCCGGCCCAGCGGCACGGTGGCGGCCCAGCCCATGCCGCGCCCCTCGGTCTGGCGGGCCAATGCGCTGAGCGGCTGGCCGGCTAGGCGCGCCATCACGATGAAGGGCAGCGCGCCATCGGCATCCCAATCCAGCACGCGCAGGATATTGGGGTGGTCGAGCCGCGCCGCCAGCCGGGCCTCGCCGAAAAGGGCGGCGCGGGCAGCGGGGTCCATGATCAGGGCAGGGTTGAGCAGCTTGAGCGCCACTGCCGCCGATGGGTCACCCGCCTCCTCGCGCCGCAGGTCGCGCGCGGCGATGACGGTGGCCACGGTGCCAATGCCCAATATCTCGCCCAGGACGAAACGCTGCCGCAGAATATCGCCGCCGCTTTGTGGCCAATGCTGTGGCAATGGCCGCAGCAAACGCCTTGCCTCATCGGCCGAGATGGCGCCATCGGCCACCAGCGAGGCCAGCAAGCCCACCACGGCGCGCAGCGAAGCACCATCGCATGCGCCGCCCCGGGCGATCAGCGCCAGAATTTCAGCGGGCTGCATCAATGGCCACCACCAGCGCGGTCATATCATCGCCACTGCCCAGGGCGGCGGCGAGGCCGATAAGCGCCCAGGCCGCCTGTTCCGGGGAATTCTCCAAGGCCTCCACAATGCGCATCTGCGGCACCACCATGCTCACGCCATCGGTGCAGAGCAGCAGCCTGTCACCGGCCTGGATGGGCAGCACCAGCCTGTCGATGGCCAGCCTTCCGCCACCGCCCACCGCGCGGGTGAGGCTGCGGCGCTCGGCGGGGGCTGCCATCTCGGCACTGGCGATGAGGCCGCGATCAACCATCTCCTGTGCCAGGGAGTGGTCGCGGGTGAGTTGCAGCAGGGCGCCGTCGCGGCGCAGATAAATCCGGCTATCGCCCACCCAAAGGCAGGCGGCATGGCCCTCGCCCAGCAGCAGCACGCTCACCGTGGAGCCCGGCGGGCGGGTGGTGCCGGCCCAGCCCGCCAGATGGGCATCGGCCTGGGCGATGGCCGCCTCCGCCGCCGCCATGCGCGCCCCCAGCGCGGCATCGGGCAATAAGGCCGCGCGCAGGGCCTCGACCAGAAGGCCGCTCGCCCGCCCGCCCTCACCATGCCCGCCCATGCCATCAGCCACCGCCCAGAGCCCCGCAGCGGGCGCCGCGATATGGCTATCCTCGCTGGCGGCGCGGCCCGGGCGCGGCTGGCCGGCGGCGGCGGAGTGCCAGGCCAGGGCGCTCACGCGCTGGCCTCCAGCAGCCCGGCAAAGCCCGCCGGCTGTGGCAGAAGCGGCGCCAGCAGGCAGCGGCCACCGCGCCACCACAGGCTATGGCCGCCCTCAAGGCCTATTGCCAGCGCCGCAGCGAGGGGCGAGCCGCCCTCGAGGAGCAGCCCACCGCCGGCCAATGGCGCGATGGCGGGTTGTGGTGCGTGGGCCGCAGCGTCGCGCAGATCTGCGAGGCGCTGATCCAGCGCCTCGGGCGTGACGCCGCCCTCGGCCGCGCCGCGCAGGATACGCGCCGCCACTTCAAGCAGCCCGCCGGCCTCGAGCATCCACCCCGCGGCAGCGAGATGGGCGAGGGGGAAGGCGCAGAGCAGGGGGAAGGCCCGGCCCACCGAATCATGGCTGGGCAGCACCACGCCGCACCAGGGGGTAGGGCCGGCACAGCCGGGGCCCAGGACGAAGCCCAACTCCACCGCCCCTGCCTGCTGCCACAGCGCTGCCAGCGGATATTGCGCATCTGCCAAAGCGCGCGTGATGGCGTGGTGCCAGGGTTCGATGAAATCATGGCTCAGGCCGCGGCGGATAAAATCGCCCCGGCTGGGCAGCTTGCCATAAAAGCCCACCAACGCGGGATCTAGAATCTGGGGTTGCACCGGAACTCCTGCAACTCGTTGATCGCCATGGGGTTGCTGCCAGGGTTGGGGCTGAGCGCATAGCGGGCGGACATGCCGTTGAACTCGAAATTAAGGCTATAGGCGTCGCGCCCGCCGCTGCGTTGCAGCACGCGAAACAGCGCCCATGGCCCGATCAGCCGGGTGCTGCGGGCGGTGCCGTCGCTACCACTCAGGGTCAGCGCCAGCATCGAGGCATCGGAGGAGGATGGCCAGGTGATCTCCACCGGGCGCGACTGCTCATGGCCATCGGCGATGCGCAGCGTGTCGATATCCAGCAGCGCCTGAGGGCCATTGGCATCGGCGATGCGCGGGGTGAGGGTGAAGCGGAACTGCACATTGCCGGTGGTATTGCCGCTCGCATAGAAGGCCGGCAGCACCGCCCTGGCGCGGGCCAGATTGTCCAGCACCTCGCGCGACAGGCGCATTGTCACACCATCGGCGGTGGTGGCGACATAGCCATTGCCGCGCCACTGGAGGAAGGGGTCGAGATGGGTGCGAACAAAATGATTCACCGTGCCATCGGGGCCGAAAAAGGCGCGGAAATCCCGCAGCGCGACGTCACGCTCCGCGCCGCGCTCAATGGGAAAGCGCCCGGCGATGCTGCGTTCGCACACCGGCAGCACATCGCGCCGCCAGGCGGCGCTGAAATGGTCGAGTGCGAGGCGGGTGATCTGATTCCAACTGCGCGTCGCCACATCGCCCATCACGCCGGCGACGGGGCTGGGCAGCGAGGCGGCCAGCGATTGCAGATTGCTGAGCGCATCGCTGGTGGACCCCGCCAGCTTGCGCGCCGCCGCGGCATGGGCGGCGGCGGGGGGGGAGGGTGCTGCGTCAATGCCCTGCGCCATGGCGAGGGCAGCGGCGGCAAGGCTCTGCACCCGGGCGATGGGGGCGGGGCCGGCGCGGGTATCGGTCATCGCCACCAGGTTGACGAAGGGGGCGCGGATGCGATTACCCGGCCACGGGGCGCGCTGCCCAGGCCCGGCATTGCTCCGCAGCAGCAGGCTCATGCGCGCAATGGCCGCCTCGCCGAGCGGGGGGGGGCCAAGCTCGGTGTGCAGCGCCAGCAGGGCGATCAGCCGTGCCAGCGGGCTCTGTGGTGAGGCGAACTGGCTGAGCGCTGCGGTGGCATGGTGCAACTCGGCGAAGTTGCGGATCACCACCTGCTCCAGCACCGCCTGCCACGCCTCGGAATAATCGCTCACATAGCGGGTGGCGATGTCATCAACGAGGCGTTGCAGATCCTCGATGTCATCGCTCTGCATACCGCCCATGACCCAATCATTGGCGGTGCGTGTGAGGGTGAGGCTGGCGAGCCGGCTGATGAAATACCGATAGAAGCCCTCACGGGTGAAAATACCGGGAATGATGACCGGCAGTGAGGCCTGGGCGCGCATCAGGATGAGCTGGGCACCGGCGGGCCCGATGGCCTGGGTGATATCAAGGGCCGGGGTTGCGGGGTCGGCCTCGGCCTCGCGGCGGAGCTGCTGGTAGAGCTGTGCGGCTGTTGGCCTTTCGGCGAGGCGGCCGCGGGCCTGGCCCACCAGGGCGTAATCGAGGGGGGCGGCCATCGGCAGGGCGCGTTCCAGCGCATCCCAATGCGCCAGCAGCGCGCCATGGGCCTGGGGGGCCTCTGCGAAGCCCTGGTCGATGATGGAGCGCACCCAGCCGCGGACCAGCGCGCTGTCATAGCGCTCCGGCGTGCCGAACATGAGGTAGATGGTCAGCAATTGCCGCAGCCGGGGCAGGTCGGCGCGGTGCAGCGCCTCGCGGATGGCCTGGCCCGCCTCCTCGATGAAGGCGGGCAGCAGGCGCTCCTCCAGCAGGCGATGATAGGCGGCCTTGGCGTCCTCATCGGCCTGGGTGAGATCGGGCAGGCCCAGACGCGCAAGCGGGGGGCGCGCACCGGTGGCATCGGTGCTCTGTGCCATCCGCGCCGCGCGGTCCAGCAATGGCCATTCACTCTCCAGCCTGGGCGCGGCCTCGGCGCGGTGCAATTCGGCGGTGATGTCTGCGGCCTGGCGTTGCAGCGCATCGAGCTGGCTGCGGGTGCCCTGGCTCGCCATCATCCAGCCCAGCACCAGCGCCGCAAGGCCACCCAGGGCCGCCAGGCAGCCCAGCGCATGGGCCAGGGCCATCCGCGACTCCCGCCTGGGGTTGCGCCCGGCCAGCGGTGCCTCGCGGAACACCAGCCCGCGCAGCAGCGCATGAACAAAATAGGCGCCCCCGCTGCCCTGCGGGATTGCCGAGGTGAGGAAGGCGCCGCGCGCCAGCGGCCGGATCTCCGACCGCCCGGCGCTGAAAATCCCCTCCGCCATGCCCCCGCAGGCGCGCAGCAGCCGCCCCAGATGATGCGGAAAGGCGAAAATGGCGCCGCGCTGCGCGAGAGATTGCGCCGCATCCATGCGCCCTTGCATGCGCGCCTGCGCCACGGCCGCGATCTGGGCGAAGCCCTCCTCCAGGCAGCGGGCGATCTGGGCATCGCTGCTGGCGGTGAGCGGCAGGGTCACACCCAGGACCTGTTCGCGCATCCCCTGGTCGAGATCCGCCATCGAGGCGCTGAAGCCAGGGATGAGATCAGCCTTGGTGACGATCAGATAGACCGGCAATCGCAGGCCAAAGGCGCGCTGCAATTCCTGCAGGCGGGCGCGGATGGTCTCCACCAACGCCATGCGCTGGTTGGGATTGTCATCGAGCAATTGCTCGGCGCTGATGGCCACCAGCACGCCATTGACCGGCTGGGCCGGGCGATGGCGGCGCAGCAGGTCGAGAAAGCCGGCCCAGGCGGCGGCATCGGCGGCGTTGTCGCTATCGTGGCTGGTGAAGCGCCCGGCGGTGTCGATCAGCACGGCATCTTCGGCGAACCACCAGTCGCAATTGCGGGTGCCGCCGATACCGCCGATCGCATCGGCGCCCAATTGGGCTGCGAGGGGGAAGTGCAGGCCGCAATGGCGCAGCAGCGTGGTCTTGCCCGCGCCGGGCTGGCCGATCAGCAGATACCAGGGGATGGCGTGCGGGTCGGACTTGCCGGAGCCGGCGATGGCCGCCATCGCGTGTTCGAATTTTGCCCGCAGCGCCGCGCGCTCATCGGCCAGCCCCGGGCTTGGGGGGGGGGCGCGATCCTCACTCTCCAGCAGGCCCTGGATGATACGCGCAAAGCCCTGCCGGAGCTGCCAATCGGCCAGCAGATTCCAGGCCAGCCAGAGCAATGGCAGGGCGATGAGGATGCCCATGCGCGGCTCGGCGGCCGCCAGCGGCGCTATGCCTAGGATCTTGATCCAGGGGCCAAAATGCCAGGCCAGCAGGGCCAGAATGACAATACCGAGCAGCGCGAAGAGCCTTCGCGGTGTGAGCAGCCTGGCCAGCATCGATCAGGGCCCTGCCGGGGCAATGGCGCGGATGGTCTGCACCACCTCGTCGAGCCGGGTGTCATTGGCGGTGAGGAAGCGGCTATAGGCGACCAGCCCCCCGCCCAGGGCGGCGACGATCACCACCCAGAGCGGCAGCCAGCCGGGCAGGCCGCGGCTGAGCCTGGCCGGGCTCCAATCCGGCCCCAAATTCTGCCGCGTATCGGCCGTGGCAAGGCGCGCTGCGCCGCCACGCCCGGCCAGGGTGCGGCGCAGCAGCCGGCGCAATTCCTCCAACTGCGTGACGCCATTGCCCATCAGGCGGAAACGGCCCTGAAAGCCCAGCGCCAGGCAATGGTCGATCAACTCGATCAGCTCAAAATGCCGCTCCGGCTCGCGGCAACTTTGCTCCAGAATGGCAAAGACCTGCTCGCCGCCCCAATTGTGCTGATGCAACTGGCTCAGCAGGCTCTGTTGCAGCCAGAGGCTGCCCGCGCCCCAGGGTGTGGCAAGCACCGCCTCATCCAGCGCCGCGCAGAGCATGTAACGGGCATGGCCGATATCGGTGGCGTCGCAACCGCGGGCCAGTGCCACCGCCTCAAACCGGCGCAGCCCGGCGAGAAGCTCCCCCTGCAAAGCTTGGGGGTTGGGGTGGGAAGGGGATTGGCGCAGCGGGGTCAGCATCAGCAGCATGTCGAGCGCCGCGGCCACCAGCCGGTTTTCCAGCGACATGGCGGGCAGGGCGGCAGGGGCGGCGCCTGGGGCAGGCTCGCCCATGGCCTGGCCCGCTGGGCCATGGAGCAGGGTGGGCTCGGCCTCAGGGGACTGAAGGATCGTGGGCTCGCTCACGCTGGCGCTGGCCGCCATGGGCGAGCCCTGGCCGGGGGTGAGCAGCGTGTCGTCGGCGCCGATCTGCGGCCGTGATGGCGCGCGAGACATTCAGCGACACCGCCTGATGGCCAGGATCGGCAGCAGGCACGGCGCCAGGGCGGCAAAGGCACCTTGCGCAGGCCATGCGGCGCGACAGCCAAGGGCCCTGGCGGTCATGGGCATCTTCCTCATCCCCTTAGAGCATCATCCGTTCAAACGGCAGCGTTTGAGCTGATCAAGATGCCTACCAAACAAAGGCTTAGAGCCTGCACAGCGAGCCGCGGCGAGCGCAACAGGCTCCAAACACTCACCCACCGCCCCAGGGCCTGCGCAGCGCGAAGCCCGAGAACAGCGACACGTGATTGCGGTAGCGTTATTCATCCAAGGTTTCTAGTCTTTCCGCGCGGTACAATTTTTCGCAATATTATCATTGCAATGCATTTGTTTGGGCCAGCGCCATGCTGGCCGCGGGCCAGAGGCTGCCAAACCGCTGATGGGCAAAAGCACCCGGTCGATTTTCGCGATTAGGCCTTGCCGCAAGGGCCGACAGACAGCAGTTTGCGCCGCAGGGCACCGGGCCGGCCGGGCAGGGGAGCGTTTGATTGTCGAGCGTGAAATGGAACGCAAGCGGCAGCGCGGCGGGCAGGGCATGAGCGGCCCTCGGCTGCCCCCTATGCGGCTCTGGCTTTGTGCGCTGATGGTCATGCTATCAACGGTGCGCGCCACCGAGGCGCTGCCAGCGCTGGAGGAGCGGGTGCGCAATGGCGATGCGGATGCTGCCATAGCCCTCGCCCGCCGGCTGGAATTCGGTATGGGGGTTGAGCCCAACCTCGCGCGCGCGGCGGAACTCTATTGCGAGGCAGCGATGCGCGGCCGGGCTGAGGCGGCGCTGCGCCTGGCTGGCATGTTCCTCGATGGCGAGGGCGTGGAGGCGGATATGGTCACCTCGGCAGCCTGGCTGGCAATAGGCCAGCAGGTCCGCCGGCCGCTCGTCAACACGCGTCAGGCTTGTGCGGCGGGGCCCACGCTCTCCGCCATGGCCTCCATGGGCATGGCTGAAGCAGCGGTGCCGACAGCTGATCTCGCCCGGCTGGTGCGCGCGATTGCCCTGCGCCAATCGGTGGATCCGACCCTGATCATGGCAATGGTGGCGGTCGAATCCGCCTTCCGTACCGATGCGGTGAGCCGGCGCGGGGCGCGCGGTTTGCTGCAACTCATGCCCGCCACGGCCATATCACTGGGCGTGTCGGACCCGCATGACCCGTTGCAAAACCTGGCGGGGGCCATCGGCTATATCCGAAGGCTGCTGGACCGCTATGAGGGCAATACCGCCCTCGCCCTGGCCGCCTTCAATGCCGGAGAGGGCGCTGTGGCGCAGTATCGCGGCATTCCACCCTTTGCCGAGACCCAGGCCTATGTGCAGCGCGTGCTGGCGCTGCGCAACCGTATGGTGCCATAGCCAGCCTCCTGGACCTTTTAAATAAACATAATCAATAATCTAACGAAGCTGCAGAAAATTTGGCGACATTCATGCCGCCCCTGCTGGAGTGATCGAGGGGCAAAGCCCCTCGATCGACTGACCCCTCGCTATCAGCAGCCTATCAGGCCCAGACGATATCCGCCGAATTGAGGGCGGTCGCGCCCACCAATTGGCCAATCAGCTCATCGGTGCTGTCGAAGACCTTATTGCCGTTGCTATCCACATAAATGCCCAGGCCCGACACCCCGCTCAGCGTCACCTTCATGCCGAAATAGCCGCTCGCCTTGCTGGAAAGCTGAATCTGGTCACCCGCCTGGAAATCGCGCACCACCGCGTAATCCGAACGCCCGGCATTGTTGCTCAGGCCATCATCATAAAACACCCCGCGGCTATCGCCGAGCAGGAAGATGTCTTTGCTTCCACCGCCGGACAGCCGGTCGATGCTGCCCTTGCCCAGATAGCTGCCGGTGGAGGGCAGGCCGCTGATGATATCGCGCCCCGCCGTGCCGGAGCGGCTATCATTGCCCGCCGTGCCGAAGATGTAGTTCGGCCCAAGATCAATAATGAAGTCATAGGATGCCGAGTAATTGCCTGTCGTGCCGAAGGTGCTCTCCACCCGCGCGGTGAAGCTCCACGACGCAGCCACCAGGCTGTTGGGTTCGGTAAAGGTCCAATTGGTGCCGGTGACCTTGGCGACGCCAGCCTTCACGCCAGCATGGTACACCACGAGCGTCTCGTCGGCAGAAAGCGCTGCCGAGATGGTGCCCTGCAGGGTCGGCCTGGTGTCATCCGTGGTGCCGCCGACCTGGATAATACCCTTCGTTGTGCCCACATCATCAATCGCGGCCGTGATGATAGCGGTCTTCGTCGGCACCGGCGGCGGGGGCGTCACATTGCCCGAGAGCAAATCCCCCACATCCAGCCGCCCACCGGTGACGACCTTGCCGGAGAGTGAGGTGGTGGTCTCCGCCGTCGCCAGGATCGCCGTCTTGATCTGCGCTGCCGTGGCATTGGGATTGGCCGAGGCATAGAGTGCGGCAGCGCCGGCCACATGCGGCGTCGCCATCGATGTCCCGCTCAGCGAGCCATAGGTGCTGCCCGGCAGCGTCGAGTAGATCGAAGAGCCCGGCGCGGCGATATCCACCTGCTTCGCGCCATAGCTGGAGAAGGAGGAGAGCGCGCCCGTGCTGGTGAGCGAGGCCACGGCGATCACCGCATCATAACCCGCACTCGCCTTGGTGTCGTAATTCGACGGGTAGCTGGCGGTCACGTCATTATTGCTGGTCGAATTGCCGGCCGCGGCGATAAACAGAATATCCGCCTTCGCCGCGCGGGTGATGGCGTCCAGCATGGCCTGGCTGGAGCCACCGCCACCCCAGGAATTATTGGTAGCGACGAAATTTTGCGAGCTGCCGGCCAGCAGCGAGGCGGTGGTGAAATAATCCACCGACTTCACCGCATTGGACACATTGCCCGAGCCGCCGGCCGAGAGGAACTTGGTGGCAACGATCTGCACATCCCAGTTCACGCCTGCCACACCCACGCCATTGCCGCCAATGCCGCCAATGGTGCCGGCGACATGGGTGCCATGGCCGTTATCATCGAAGGGATCATTGTCGTTATTGACGAAATCCCAGCCGATCAGGTCATCCTTATAGCCATTGGCATCCTGGTCATTGCCATTGGCCCAACGCGTATCCTTCAGCAGGTCGCCGGCATCGATCCGGCCATTGGCGTTCTTGTCGGCCACGAAAGCGCTATTGGCGGTGTTGTTCAGGTCGCGGAAGGTGATCAGCCCGTCAGCATCAATATCTTTCAACTGCGCCTTGAAGCTGACCGGTATTTCGCCCTGATTGAGCCAAATATTCAAATAAAGATCAGCATGTGCATAGTCGATGCCGGTATCGACCACACCAACAACCGTCTTCATATTGCCGATATAGCCTGCCGTCCAGGCCTCACCCGCCTGACTGCCAAAGGCGTTTTTCTGCGCCGTGGTATCACCCAGCATGTTCCACAATTTGCCGCCAGTATAGTTCGGATCGTTGCTGACAGCCTCGATATGGATATCGTCCTGGCCCTCATCCACCGACAGGCCGGCCAGGTCAGAACCTGCCTCGCCCGAGGCGATGTTCACGAAATCATTGGTCTCGGCGAAGACCACGCCCGGCTGGGCGGCGAGCAGATCCACGCTCTCCCGCAGATCCTGCCCCTCTGGCAGCTCCACCCGCAGCAGCGGCCCCGCTTCACCATCGCCAGCGCGCACCAGCTCGGCCTGCCGGCCATTCACCGCCTGCAGCGCCGCACTCACCTGCGCCGGGTCTACGCCTTGGCTGAATTGCAGCAAAATATCGTTTGCAACCGGCGGGGCCACCCCGATTTGAGCGGCAAAGCCCGCCTCATCGGAGAGACCGATCACGCCATATTTCGGCGAGCCAGAGGTCCGGGCGATGGGGTTTGACGACATGGTTTCTCCAGGGGGCAATCACATGTAGTGGATCGTTTTTAGCATGATTTATCCCCTCTCGTGCAAGCGTCGAATAAGGAGACGCGCAAA
>NZ_JBBARU010000095.1:0-10509 GCF_040399605.1 Rhodovarius sp.
GCTATGCTGATGCGATCCTCACCGTCTTCCACGCACGGCGCGACATGGCGCTAGCTGAATTGCAGGCCGAACTTGCCGAACGCGGCCTGCGCTTTGGCTACGGCACGCTGTGGCGGTTCTTTGCCCGTCGCGGCTACACGCGCAAAAAAAGACTGCGCACGCGGCCTCGAACATTTCTATCGGATGGCCTGGCTCAATCTCAATCACCCTCTTAACCGAGAAATGCATGTGCTTGGCAACAGGCTTAACGACATTCAATTTGGTCAGAACCCAAAACAGCTTGGGATGCGATTCTGAGCCAAAGCGCATCGATTTCTTTTAATTTAATGCTGTCAAATTGTTCGTATGTCTCCCAATATTTCCCAGATGAAACCATGTAACCCAGTTCAGATTCGGCAAGCAATGTATTTTGTATAGCAAGTTCATTGAAGCGAATGATGGGTGGATTTTTAGTCATATCTTCGAGCGCCTGCAATTCCATGCGTGGAAACGAAAGTCGCGAATTTTGTTGGTTCGATAAATTGACGATCGCGCAACGGTTTTGCCCAGCCAAGGCTTGTAATCGCGAAGATTTGGCTTCGAGGCTCTGCAGCGTGACATCCACTCGCAGCGGATCGGCAGCACCGCAACCGTAAAAATGCGTCATTTGTCCGGGCTTGGCGTCGTAAATCATGTCGCAACCAATATAAGCAATGACATCGGGCTTCAGTGCGCCCAATGCCCAATAGCCAGCAGTAAACGCCATTGTGCCGCCTGTATAGACAAATCCTCCAAATCTATTATGGATTGGTACAAATTCATTAGAAGTTATAATTTGCTTTCCCTTAACCGTATCTGCACAGGGATGTCTCTCTATGGGAAAATCATCAGGAAATATAAGGCAATTCCAAGATGGGCATGCCATCCATGCATTGTTGATTACGATGATATGGGAAAAAAAAGATGTGTCCCAACTCGCAGTTCTCAGGGCATCGGGTGCGCTGCCAACAATCAAGACCTTTCTGAAATCAGATTGCATGAATATTTCTCTTTTGTTGCAGTAACATTGCCCGAGATTGGCGTCTCACTTGCCTAGACCGAAATATTTACAAAAAATAGCGGACATAGCGCAATACCTCGATCACCCTTGTGGTTCGGTTGCGAAACCTCAACCCTATCGATTTCGGACGCCATGCGCGCCAAAGTTGCATCCACCTTCGCACTCCCCGGCCTGTCACCGGTCTGCGACAAGCCAATCAACGCCCGTTTCGACGGCGGCGACGCGGAGCGGTCGGGTCCCAGATTTGACTGGGCAATGCACTCTGGTTGAACGCTGCCGCCCCCATCCCACCGGAAACGGCTCCATCAGCCCCGGCAGCGTCATCCCCTCCGGCGGCCAGACCGCCGCCGTCATCATCCTCATCGAGATCGAAGTCCGAGGCCAAGGCCAAGGCCAAGGCGGCTTACGGCAGGAGGCTGGTTCATAGAAGCCTTTGCCCCCGCCGCAGCCTTCGCCTCCACGACACTGCCAAGCACCTTTGTCAGTTCGTGTAGGAACTTGAACCGGCGAAACTATTCCATGGGTGTACTCCGTGTGTGCCATGACCATGCCAGGGGCTGTTTTGCTCTCAACCAGCGGTGAGGCCAAATTCAAACTGTCATACAAGCGGCGGAGCCGGCCTTCCAATCCTGCGACGTCACTCGGATCGCGGGATTGCTGGATCCGTTACAAGAAGAAGCCCAAAAGCCTCGGCCATGCCCGCTTCAAGCTAGAAAAAGCGGGCATCAACCAATGGTCGATGAATTTACCGAGAAATTATCGGAGTAATAAAGAAGTTCATGTGAAATGGCCGTCAGGGCGATAGAAGGAAACTTCAACATTTGTCTAAATAGAATTCTAATGGACGTCCAGGCGATGTCCTGTCCAAATCTAAGGGGTCACTATGTCGAGCACGGTCTGGACCAACCAGCTTCATTACGACACACCGGACAACTCAGGCCGGCTTGCTGTGCGCCCGGTCTCGCAGCTCTCTTCCGGCGATGTCGACCAGGACAGCGCCGTGCTGCTGGCAAAGCTGAATGCCGCGGGCAGCGTCACCTTCCAGGTCTCGACCGACGCGGCCTTCGGAACGCTGCTGGTGAACCAGGTGGTGGCGGTGGCCGATCCTCTGGTGCCTGCCAAGTTGCAGCTCACCAACGGCACGCTGGCCGCCGGCACGACCTACCACTGGCGCGCATTGGGCGCGGATGGCGAGGTGGAGACCGCGCGGTTCCGCACGCCGGATGCCGTCACCGTGCAGAACGGCTTCAGCATGGGTGTGACCGGCGACTGGCGCGGCGAGCTGGCGCCCTACCCTGCGATCAAGAACGCAGCGAGCGCAGGCCTCGACCTCTTCGTCAAGCTCGGCGACACCATCTACGCCGACTATGCCTCGCCGGCGGTGAACATCCCGCAGGCGATGACCCTGGCGGATTACCGGGCCAAGTACAACGAGGTCTATAGCGCCCAGGCCGGGCTGGACGCCTGGGGCAACCTGCACAAGACCACCCCGATCCTGGTGACGATCGACGACCACGAGGTCATTAACGACTTCGCCGGCGGCGCGCCGGCGTCGAGCGATCCCCGCTTCGGCACCACCACCGGCCTGGTCAACGACACGGCGCTATACGAGACCGGCATGACAGCCTTCATGGAGTACAACGCGATAGAGAACCGCACCTACGCCAACACCGGGACGGCACCGCGCACCGATGGCGAGAAGCAGCTCTACCGCTACAGCCAGCAGGGCAAGGACGCGGCGGTGTTCGTGCTCGATGCGCGCAGCTTCCGCGACGAGGAGCTGGCGCCAGCGGCCAGCCTGACCGACCCGGCGGCGATCGGCAACTTCCTCGTCGCCGCCGCTAACCCCACTCGCACGATGCTCGGCGCGCCGCAGCTGGCGCAGCTTAAGGCCGACCTGCTGGACGCCCAGGCGAAGGGCGTGCTGTGGAAGTTCGTCCAGCTGCCGGAGCCTATCCAGAACTTCGGTGTGCTCGGCGCCGAGGACCGTTACGAGGGCTACTCCGCCGAACGCACCGAGCTGCTGAAGTTCATCAAGACCAACAACCTCACCGGCGTGGTGTTCGTCGCTGCCGACATCCATGGCTCGGTGACCAACAACCTTACCTACCAGGACTTCCCCGGCGGGCCGCAGATCGCGACCAATGCTTGGGAGATCACCACCGGCTCCGTCGCCTTCGACGCACCGTTCGGGCAGACCGTGGGTGCGCTGGCCGGCGCCGCCGGGCTGCTGACGCCCTCCCAGACCGCCTTCTACAACAGCCTGCCTATTGCCCCGGACACCGACAGCTCGCTGAACGACAAGGACGACTTCATCAAGTCGCTGATCAACCAACAGGTCACTCCGCTGGGCTATGATCCGATCGGCCTCAACAACAACCTGGCGCAGGCCAATGGGCTGATCGACGCCACCCTGGTCACCGGTGACTACCTGGTCACGCACGGCTATGGCTGGACCAAATTTGACGTCGATGCGACCACCAGCAAACTGACCGTCACCACCTACGGCGTGCCCTATTATTCAGCGGCCGATGCGGCGGCGAATCCTGCCTCGATCGCCGCGCTGGTGCCAACCCTGCAGGCTCAGTTCACTGTCAACCCGTCGATTAACGTGTCAGGCACCAGCGGTTCGGACAATCTGGTCGGTACCATCGGTGCGGATACTTTGGCGGGCGGCGAGGGTGACGACAACCTCTCCGGTGGCGGCGGTAATGATATCATCGACGGCGGCGCCGGCACTGACACCGCGAGCTTCTCTGCGGCCCAATTCACCTATCGCTTTGGCTTCCGTGACAGTGTAATTGTGGTCAACGGCGCCGAAGGCATGGACCAGTTGAGCAATGTGGAATTGGTGAAATTCGGCAGTTCCGCTGCGGTAAGCATTACCTCCATCCAAGGCAGTTCGAGCGACAATGGCCTGATCTACGCCAATATCGCTGGCAAGAACAATTATGCCGTGGCCGATGCCTATACCGGCCCGGTCTCGGGGCTGGTGAATCAGTTCCTCGGTAGCGCTTTTGCCGATATCATCCTTGGCACCGAAAAAGCCGATTTCATCAATTCTGACGCAGGTAACGATGCCATCAATGGCGGCGGCGGCAATGATGTGATCGATGGCGGGCTGGGCTCGAATTTCATCACCGGCGGGTCGGGCACCGATAAGTTTTTCGTTGATGGCCGCGGAGCCGCCACCAGCATCACTTGGTCCACCATCACCGATTTCTCAGCCGGTGAATCCATGACCATCTGGGGCTACAAGCCAGGCGTCAGCAAGTTCACCTGGATGGCGAGTGACGGTGCCACCGGCTTCAAGGGCGTGACGCTCAATGCCGACCTCGATGGGAATGGCGTAATCGATACCTCGGTCACTTTCTCTGGCCTAACCCAGGGGCAACTGCCCACGCCAAGCTTCGGCACGATCCAGGGGAGCGACTACATCTTCTTCGGGTAAAGATAGCCGCTCTCCAAGGCCCCAGCCTGGAGACCGCTTGTACCTGCTGACATGCTCGCCTGAATGTATCCAGTCAGACGGAGAGGCCATTGCGTTGATGGCTGATGGTTGATGGGATGGCAACGGGGTTTGGGGTTTGGGGCATGCCCCAAACCCCGTTGGCCGGCGATCTCGGCGGGGGTGCACCCGCCCAGTTTCGAGTGCGGCCGGATCGTGTTGTAGTCCTGCCACCAGGTGGCCAGCACCGCACGAGCCTGCGGCATCGAGGTGAACAATGTCTCGTTCAGGCACTCATCCCGCAGGCGTCCGTTGAAGCTCTCAACGAAGGCGTCCTGGGTGGGCTTCCCGGGAGCGATGTAGTGCCACTCCACCTGCCGCTCTTGCGACCAGCGCAGGATCGAAGTCGAGGTCAGCTCCGTGCCGTTGTCGCTCACCACCGCCAGGGGCTTGCCGCGGAGCGCCACGATCGCGTCGAACTCACGCGCCACCCTGGCGCCCGACAGCGCCGTATCGGCCACCAGCGCCAGACATTCGCGCGTGAAGTCGTCCACCACGCACAGAATGCGAAACCGCCGGCCGCAGCCCAACGCGTCGGACACAAAGTCCAGCGACCAACGCTGGTTCGGCCCCTGCGGCAGCGTCATCGGCGCTCGGGTGCCCAGTGCCCGCTTCCGGCCGCCGCGGCGGCGCACCTTGAGCCCTTCCTCTCGATAGATCCTCAGCAGCTTCTTGTGGTTCGGCGCCAGGCCCTCGCGGGCCAGCAACTAGCCCAGGCGCCGATACCCAAACCGCCGACGCTCGGCCGCCAGTTCTCGCAGCCGCTGCCGTAGGCCAGCATCGTCCGCCCGGCTCGGTTGATACCGTGCCACCCGCCGGGCAATACCAATCAGATCACACGCCCGGCGCTCGCTCAGCCCGTGATACTTCCGGGCACGGGCGCGCCAATCTGCTGGGCAATACCGCCAAGCTCAAGAACCTTTCTGTTGATGCGCGGGTGAACACCGTGCTGCCGGATAATCCGGAGGCGCAGGACGGCTTTGACCCGGCCGTGCCGATCGCCCGCAGCGTGACGGCCACGCTGAACCCAAGCATGGACACCAACGGACAGGTCGCGCTGTTCAACAATTTTCGCAACGGCACCGGCGGCGCGCTTTTCGCCGTGGTGCCGGGCAATGCGGGCAACCGTTTCAGTGTGACCATGCCGGCAGTGCGCCTGCTAGCGGCCGACCCGGGCGACCGTGTCGGCCTGCGCACCAATGAGATCCGCGCCGAGGCGAATATCACCGATGCCAGCTTCTTTCTGTGCCAGTACTGAGGAGCACCGCATGACTGAAACCGTGATTTTCTCCCGCCGGCAGAGCGAGGAAATGGCGCTGGGCTGGGGCGATGCCGCCCGCGCCTACATTAGAAGGTCCGATACCTCTAACCTTGGTGAATAATCCGGGCTAGACCCGTGCTCCGCTCGCCTTGTAGTCTCCCGCCCAAGCGTTGTTAATGAAAAATCAATGGTTCGGTAACAAGGGAGTAGCGCCATGCGCCGCCGCCTTTTCATCATCGTGGCCGCGGCGAGTTTAGTGCAGCCAGCGGTTCTGAGAGCCCAGGGGTTGGGGACGGGTTTTCCCGATCGGCCGCTCAGGCTGATCGTTGCCTGGCCAGTCGGGGGGTCGGCCGACACCATCGCTCGGCTGTTCCAGTCCCGCCTGTCAGAGGTGTTGCGGCGATCGATAGTGATCGAAAATCGCGGCGGTGCAGCCGGTTCTATAGGGGTGGCCGAGGCGAGTCGCGCGCCCAATGATGGGAGTGCATGGCTGTTCGTTTATGATACGCTGGCGACAAATGAGACGGCGATGCAATTGCCGTTCCGCACACTGGAGGCATTCGTTCCTGTCTGCCAGGTGGCCTCCGCGCCGCTGGTGATGGTCACCCATCCCAACGCGCCCTACCGAAGCTTCCAGGATGTGGTGGATGCGGCCAAGCGCGCACCCAATACCATCAACTTCGCGTCGTCGTCGGTGGGCGGTCTGCCGCATGTCGCCACCGCACTGCTGCAAGAGCAAGGCGGGTTCCGCCTGGTGCATGTACCCTATCGCGGCACCATGCCCGCGATGCAGGACGCGCTCAGCGGCGCTGTGCCGCTCTTCATCGCCGCGGCGGTGGCCCTCAGCCAGCCGATTCGCGCCGGCCAATTGCGGCCTCTGGGTGTGAGCACGCGCCTCGAAAGCCGCCACGTTCCTGGGACGAAGAGTTTTGCCGAGCAGGGCTTTGCCAATTTCGAAGCGCCAACCTGGTTCGGCATGTTGGCGCGCAGCGGCACGCCCGCGCCCCTGGTGCGGCAAATGAACGAGGCCTTGGTTCAGGTGCTCAATGAGCCGGCGGTGAAGGCCCGCATCGAGGGGCAGGGTTGCGACATCGTGGCCAGCACACCCCCGCAATACGGCCAATTCCTGGCGGACGAGATCGAGAAATGGGGGCGGGTCATTCGGGCCAACGGCATCACCGCTGACAGCTAGGCGGATCCCGGGCTTGCATTTCGCGGCCAGCAACGCGCATCGTTAGACCCTGTGGGCGGAATCGCGGAAGCAGAGATTTTCAGGATTCCGGCGCGGTCGGATGCGTGCTTCATAGCGGGTCGGTTTTGGAAGCCGACCATGCTGGCGCACATGACAGATGATGACTGGGAAATCGTGCTGGAGGTGTTCCAGGCGGTTCGCTCACGGCGAGGCGGCAAGGGGCGCGACGATCGGCGCTTTCTTGAAGCGCTGCATTATTTCACGGTGCACAACATCACCTGGCGCGCGCTCCCCGCCGAGTTTGGGCCGTGGAGCACGGTCTGGAGGCGGTTCTGGCGATTGTCGCAGAACGGGACCTTCGAGGCTTTCTTTCGAGTACTTGCGAGTTGCAGCCGGACCGCGGGCATCATCCAGATGTTCGATAGCACCTCGATCCGGGCGCATACTCGGCGGCTGGCGCAAAAGGGGGCAGCAAAGCCAGGCGCTCGGCGGCTTCGGCACCAAGATCCACATCAAGTGCGACCTCGACGGCCTGCCGCTCGACTGTCACCTCACCGGCAACGAGGCCAGCGATAGCCGCCAGTTCGAAACGCTCCTCGACATTGGCTCGGACGTGATGCCGATCCCCGCGGCCGTGCTGGGTGACGGGCTGCCCGCGGTCGAGGCCGCCTGCCTGGAAGCTCTGCGCGAAGGCGTCCACTCCGCCGATGTCGTCCTTAACATCCTGGTCCGGCAGCGCGAGCCTGCGGCGCCGCTCATCATCATGACGCCCGACGCGCCGCGGCTGAAGCACGCGCCCGCAGCCGATTGCGACCGATACGGCACCCTGAGGAGAATAGTGTGATGGAGCGTTCCGAGATCCTGACCGCGATGACGGATCCGAAGCTGTATGGCATGAAGGCGGCGTTCGATGAGATCACCGGCACCGCGGTGAAGCACCAGCAGGAACCCACACGCCTCATACAGCGCGTCGATCAGACTGGCCACCGCGGTGCGGGTATTGCCGACAAGCAGGAGCCCGACGGAAAAGGGGACGAAGCGAAGCTTCATGGCCGGCCGCAGGACGAGAGTGGCAGGATGACAAAATGCCCGCGCTGGCACTTTCCCACCAGCCCCCTCGTTCAGCGCGCCATGCGCGCAGCCGCTCCAACCGCGACCAGCGCTGTCTCCCGGACTACCCTGTCCAGCCCCGCCCGGGCATATGCCGCCAGCGCCCAATCCTGCAAGGCCAGGGCAGCCGACGGGTCCAGCCCGGCCAGCCGGCCGGCGGCGGCCTCGGGTAGGCCGCGGACAAGATCAGCCCGCATGGCTTCTAACCCGATGCTGCGCGCGGCCAGCCGGTCAGGTTCGAGCAGCCCGCGCGCCCATGCCAGGGTGCGGCCAGGTAGGCCCTGTGCCACCACTGGTGTCGATTGGGCAAGCAAGGGCGCAGTTTCGCGTTCGAATTCCGCGAACAAAGCTGTCAATGTGGGTACTCCCGCGGCGAAGGGCTGCAACCCATCGAGCACAGCGAGAGTCGCAACATCGGAGCCCGCCGCCGCGCGGAGGCGGTTCAGCGGCAGGGAGAAGTCGCGACCCTCGGCCGCCGCCGCCAGCAGCGAGCTCAAATCCGCCAGCAAGGCATTCAGACCTGCACGCGCATCACGCTCGGCCGCCAGCGCCCGGACCACCGCAGGATCGGGAACCACCGTGGGGGGCGAGCGGGGGGCCGCGGCGGGAGGTGGAGCTACCAGTTGGATTGTCTCATAGGACTTTCCGGCCAGGTAGCCCAGCATGAAGGCGAGACAGGCGGCCAAGCCAAGGCGCAGAAAGATGTTCTCATGCCAGTCGCCGGATGTGGGCGCAGGCGGGGGGAGCGGCGGGGGCACCAGGGCGGAAGAGGTCGGCGCCACCGCCACCACATCACGCCTCTCGGCCACCGGCGCCGGCGGTTCGAGCGGCGACGCTGCTGGCGTGCTGGACAGGCTGGGAACCTCCTCCTGCAAGGCGGCGGGGTCGATCCCGGGCAGCCTGCTCTTCTTCGCCATGCTCAGCCCCCCTTCGGCGCGACGATGGCCCAGACCTCGGCAGCTAGGGCCTTGATCTCCCGCGTCGCCTGGCCTCGCGGCTCCAGCGCCACCGGCGAGGAGCCATGGAAGCTCGCCTCCTGGAACACCGCCCGATCTGAGAGGAAGCTCGTCAGCGGCCTGGCCTGGAGCGTTTCCAGCTGCGCCCGGCTATGAGCGGCAACCGAGGCGCGCTTCACCCTGGTCAACAGCGCATGGGAGGGGATGGGACGATTCGCCAGCTTCGCCACATTCTCTACCAGTTTGCCCATCCGCAACGCCTCAAAGACGTTAGCCTCGTCAGTCATGCAGGGTATCAGCACGCAATCTGCAGTGCCCACGGCAAACAGCGTGACCTGGCCGTTGAAGCCCGGGCAATCGACCAGCACCAGTTCATGCGCCGCCGTAAGCCCGTCGATGGCATCGACGATACGCTCCTCATGCGCCTCGCTCACCAGCGGCACTGCGCCCAGCGCCGCCCCCTTGGCGTGCCAGCGTGTGAGCGTGCGATTGGGGTCAGCATCGACCAGCGCGATGCGACCGCCTGCCGCATGCCACCAGCAGGCCAAGCAGGCGATAGTCGTTGATTTTCCGGCGCCACCCTTGGCGGTGGCGGCCAGGATCACTCGCCCCCGTGCCGACTTGCCCCCTTTCTGCAATGCGTTGATCCCAGATGATTGATAACGGCGTTATTCCACCACGGACGACGCCACCGAGTCCATGGCCACGCGGCTCATCAGGCATGAAATTGCACGGCGGCCGCTAACCCTCCCTCTTCGCCCACGCTGAGCAGCGCCGTCTGGGCGGGCAGATCCACCTCATTCAGAAGTGGCTCGGGAAATTCGGACAGTTCGATAACTGGCTTTCCTGCCTGACAGCGGCGATTTTGCCGCGTATCAGGAGCGAGCATGACGAAGCGAACACGCCGGACACACAGCCCCGGCTTCAACGCAAACTTGGCCTTGGCCGCTATCAAAGGCGAGAAGACGCTGGCGGGGTTGGACAATCGGTTTGAGGTACACCCTGGCCAGATTGTCGCCGGCAAGGCGCTGCTGGGGTTTTCAGCGCTTGCCCCGCAACCGCTGAGACCGTTGCTGCGGTCGATCTGAAACTGCTGCATGCGAAGATTGAGGAGCTGACGCTAGAGAAAGATTTTTTGTCCGGCGCGCTCAGCAAAGCCGGCCTGCTGAGCGCAAAGCGATGATCGACCGCGGCAATGTCCTGCCCATAACGCGGCAGGCTTCGCTGCTGCGGCTGAGCCGCAGCAGCGTTTATTATCTGCCCCGTCCCGTGCCGCCGGCGCGGTTGGCGATCATGCACCGGATCGACGTGCTGCATGGTGAGCACCCCTTCGCGGGTAGCCGGGTGATGACCGACCTGCTGCGAGCGGAGGACATCACGATCTGCCTCCTGAGCGCACGTGCCGCTCCCACTCCACCGGAAATGGCTCCATCAGCCCCGGCA
>NZ_JBBARU010000096.1:0-10491 GCF_040399605.1 Rhodovarius sp.
AACTGGATGGCACCATGACGCTTCCCTGGATGGCGGCGAAGATCGTTCTGCGCCCGGTTGCGGAGCTGCGCCCTCATGCTGGCAACGCCCGCGTGCATAGCGCCGAGCAGCTGGAGCAGATCAAGGCCAGCATGCTGGCTTTCGGCTTCACTAACCCACTGCTGGTGGATGAGGCCGGCGTGTTGATCGCCGGGCACGGCCGGCTCGAGGCCGCGTCAGCGCTCGGCATCGCCAAGGTGCCGGTGTGGGCACCGATACGGCAAGGATCGTGGTGGCGACCAATCGGCTGTTGGACCAGCCGCCGCCGAAGCGCGAGCGGGCCAATCCCTATGGCGATGGCCAGGCGGCAGCGCGGATTCTGGCCAGGCTGCGTCAGGCCGACCAGCGCGCCATGGCAGCCGCCACCAGCCGGGCGCCGGCCAGGGCATCGGCGGGGGTGATGCTCTCCGCCGGGTGATGGGTGACGCCGCCCAGGCAGGGAATGAACACCATGGCGCTGGGGCAGATATGGGCCAGGAAGCGCGAATCATGGCCGGCCATGCTGAGCAGGCGCAGGGCGGGCAGGCCAAGGCCCTGGGCCAGCGCCGCCATGTCATCCTGCATCGCCGCATCGAAGCGGCTGGGGAGGGCGGTGGAGAGTTCTTCGGTGCGGGCGGCGCAGGGCTGGGCGGCGGCGGCGATGGTGGCGGCGATGGCATCGCCCAGGCGGAGCAGCGTTGCCGCATCGGGGTGGCGCAAATCGATGGAAAACTGCACCTGCTCCGGCACCACAGAGGGCGCATTGGGCGAGACGGTAAAGCGGCCGATGGTGAAGCGGGTGATATCGGCGGGGTCGGCCGTCAGCGCATCCAGTGCGGTGGCAGCGCGGGCGGCGGCGAGCAGGGCGTCGCGCCGCGTGGCACGGGGGGCGGTGCCGGCATGGGCTGCCTCACCCGCGATGGTGATGGCGAAGGTGCGCTTGCCCTGCAGGCCGGTGACGATGCCCAGCGGCATGCCAGCCTGTTCCAGCACCACGCCCTGCTCGATATGCGGCTCCAGATAGGCATGCACGGTGCCGCCGAGTGGGCCGATGGGCAGCTTCGGCAGGGCGGCGAAGGTGGCCTCCAGCGCCTGTTGCACGGTGATGCCATCGGCGTCGCGGCAGGCCAGGATTTCGGCGATGTCGCGCGCGCCGGCAAAACCGGCCGAGCCCATCATGCCGGGCGCGAAGCGGCTGCCTTCCTCATTGGTCCAGGCCACCACTTCGACGGGGCGACGGGGATTGTCTGGCACCGCTTCCAACGCCGCCAGCACGCCATAGGCACCGTCATATTTGCCGCCGGTGGGCTGGCTGTCGATATGGCTGCCGACCAGCAGCGGCGGCAGGTTTTCCCGGCCCTCGCGGCGGAGGAAGAGATTGCCCAGCGGGTCGGTCCGGGCGGACATGCCGGCCTGTTCGGCCCAGGCGATGAGGCTGCGTTTGGCCTCGGCCTCGGTGGGGGAGAGCGCCGGGCGGTCCACCCCGCCATCCGCCCGGGCGCCATGCTGCGCCAGGCTTTGCAGCCGCTGCCAGAGGCGGGTGCCATCGACCATCAGGAGACCTTCATCACCTCGGCCGGATTGGCGCGCGGGTCGCGCTTGTCCCAGCGGCCGGCCTCAACGGTGGCGATGAATTCGGCCAGATGCAGGTTGAACAGGGCGGGTTCTTCCAGGTTCAGCGTGTGGCCGGTTTTCGGGAAGACACACAGCCCGCAGGCGGGGATGACGCGCTTGAGGTAGAGCGCGGGTTGCAGGCAATGATCGTCCTCATCGCCGGTCATCACCAGCGTGGGCAGGTCCATGGCGCGGAAGCCGGCTTCGAGGTCATAGAGCGAGGGGCGGCGGGCCTGCACGCCGCGCATGGTGGCGGCGGCGCCGGCGGCATCATGCTCGCCGAGTTGCTGGGCGAATTCGGCCCAACCCCGCGGGTCCTTGTTCTGGAATTGCACGCGCGAGGCGCCGAGCGAATAGGTCTTGGCGAATTCCACCGCGCCCTGTTTTTCGAAGCCATCGGCCACGGCCAGCGAGACGCCGCGGAAATACTCCTCGAGCGCCTTTTCGGCGCCATAGCCGGCACCGGCGGCAACGATGGAGAGCGCGCGGCTGGCATGGCTCAGCCCCACATGCAGGGCGCAGAAACCACCCATGGAGAGGCCGACGATATGCGCCTTGGCAATGCCCAGGCCATCCAGCACCGCCACCGCATCGGCGGCGGCGATAGCCTGGCTGTAGCGCTCGATATCGCCGGGTGTGTCTGAAGGCGGATAGCCCCGGGCGGCAAAGGTGATGCAACGATGCCGGCGGGCGAAAAAGCGCAGTTGCGGTTCCCAGCTGCGATGGTCGCCGCCGAATTCGTGGATGAAGAGGATGGGCGTGCCGGTCCCGGCCTCCTCCACCCAAAGCTTGGTGCCATCCGACGTGGGGATATGGGGCATGGGGGGGTCCTTAGTAGCTGACGGGCACGTCGCTCATCGCGCGGGCGCGTTCGACCATGGCGGGCAGCGTGGCACAAAAGCGCTCCATCCAGGGGCGGGGCACGGTGGTGCTGATCTTCACGAAGCGCTCGGCATAGCGCTTGGTGTGATAGCCGCCTTGGCGGATCATGATGCCAGCTTCGGCATAGGCGGCGACGAGTTTTTCCGGGGTGATGCCGGCCTCGAAGACATCCATGGCGACGAAATTGCCGTGGCTGACCGGCACGGGCAGGGCGAGGCCGGGCACCCCGGCCACGGCCTCAGCGATCATCGCCTTGGCCGCACGGTCGGCAGCGATGACCATGGGCAGGAATTCGTGCTTGTGCTCGAGCCCGGCGATGGCGGCGCGCTGCGCCAGCACCGAGGAGCCCAGCGCATTCGGCGCCGCCTCGGCAAAGCGCGCAATCATGGCATGGCTGGCCAACATGGCGCCCACCCGCAGCCCGGCCAGGCCGAGCCATTTGGAGAAGCTGTAGGTGGTGATGGTGCGCTCGGGCGCGAAGGGCGCGAGCAGCGTGTGGCCCTGGGCGAAGTGGCGATAGGTGCAATCATGGATAACGAAGGCATCGCCGGTGATCTCGGCGAAGGCCTCGATCTCCTCGGGCTCGAAGCGGGTGCCCATCGGGTTATTGGGATCCACCAGATAGACAAGTTTGGTTTCCGGCCGCATCGCCGCGCGCAACTGCGCGGGCGAGAGGCGATAGCCCTGCGCCGCCTCATAGACAGGCAATTCGCGCGCCGTGGCACCTAGGCTGCGGGCGAAGGCGAGGGGCCATTTCCAGCCCGGCTCGGCAGCCAGGAGTTCATCGCCCGGGCGCAGCAGCGTGCGCACGGCGTGGGAGAGGCCGGCCACCGCGCCATCGGTGACGATCACGCCGAAGACCGCCGGATCGAGACCCAGATCCTCCAGAATCAGCGCCCGCAACCGCTCCATGCCGAGCGGCGGCGCATAGGCGTTGAATGAGAAATCATCCACCGCCGCATGCATGGCGGCGAGCACTGCGGGATGGGCCGGCAGGTGGTTGGTGTTCTGCCCCAGCCAGAGCAAATCGGGCTGCTGGGTCAGCGCCTCAAAATGCCGGTTGCGTGCTTCATGTTCCATCAGATGATGCTGCCGCGCGACGCGATGCCGCCATCGATGGTCACCACCGTGCCGGTGATATAGCCGGCGCGCTGGCTGGCCAGGAACAGGGTGAGGTCCGCCACCTCCTCCGCCGTGGCAGGGCGCTTGCCGGGATATTTGTCGAACAACTCCTCCCAGCGGGATTCATCGCCATACCAATCGACGGCGCGGCGCTTCATCAGCTTGATCATCCGCTCGGTTGCAACGGGCCCCGGGTTGATGCCCACCACCCGCACACCATGGTCGAGCGAGACGGCGCCGAGCGCCTTGGTGAAGGCCATCAGCGAGGCATTGCCGGAGGAGCCGGCAATGTAGCGCGCATCCCAATTCTCGCCGCTATTGCCGATATCATTGATGATCACGCCATGGCCTTGCGCCTTCATGCGCGCCCAATAGGCGCGGGTGAGGCTGATATAGCCGAAGACCTTGAGGTCCCAGCCGCGGCGCCAGGCGGTATCATCCACCGCCTCGATATCGCCGGCGGGGATGTCACCGGCATTGTTCACCAGGATGTCCACATCGCCCACCGCATCGGCCAGGGCGCGCATGGCGGCATCATCGGCGAGACTGCCGGCATGGATGGTGACCCGCACGCCGTGTTCGGCCTCGATCTCTGCCTTGGCGGCCAGCATTGGCTCGGCCGAGCGGGCGGCCAGATGCAGGTTGCAGCCCTCGGCGGCAAAGCCATGGGCGCAGGCGAGCCCGATGCCCTTGGAGGCACCGGTGATGAGCACGGTCTTGCCGCGCAGTTGCAAATCCATCGTTACCTCCAGAACACCACGCGGCGCTCGATGGCCGAGACCACGCCGAAAAATAGCAGGCTGATGATGGAGGCAACGAGAATGGCCGCCCAGACCTGCAGAAAATCAATCAACAAGACGGCCTGGAAAATCGTCCAGCCCAGGCCGAGTTGGGAGCCGAGCATTTCCGTCACCAGCGTCACGATCATGGCGCGAACGGTGGAAATGCGCAGCCCCGTGGCGATGGATGGCAGCGCAGCGGGCAGCCGCAGCGTCCAGAGCAGCCGCAGCCGCCCGGCGCCGAAACTGCGCAGCAGGGCGATGGCCGCCGGGTCCACCCGCGTCAGCCCATCCAGCGCATTGAGGAAGACGGTGAAGCCCACGATGAAGGCCACCATGATGATCTTTGACAGTGCCCCGGTGCCGAACCACAGCAGCGCGAGCGGCGCATAGGCCGCCACGGGGATGGAATTGACCGCCACCACCATGGGCAGCAGCACGGCGCGCAGGGGTGCGGCCAGCGCCAGCAGCATGGCCAGGCCCACACCCAGCACCGCGCCGATGGCATAGCCGCTCAGCGCCTCATAAGCCGTCATGGCTGCGGCGGGCAAAAGCGCCGCACGGCCGCTCCAAGCCGTGGCCAGGATGCCGCTGGGCGGGGGGAGAATCCATTGCGGCAGGGCAAAGAAGCGCACAGAAAATTCCCAGGCGCCGATCAACAGCACCGCGCCCAGAATTCCACGCAGGATGGCGGCGCGGTTCATAGTTCTTCCCGCCAGAACACCATCGCACGCTCGGCCAGCGCCACCGCGGCGAAGAGCGTGCCGCCCACCGCCGCCGCCACCAGGATGGAGGCCCAGAGGCTGACGATCTGCTCATTAAACATCGCCGCCAGCAGCATGGCACCCACGCCGCGGGTGGCGCCGAACCACTCGCCGACAATGGCGCCGGCCAGCGCGAGGGAGGCGGAAAGCCTGAGTGCGGTGAAAATGCGCGGCAGTGCCGCTGGCAGCAGCAGCTTGCGCATCACAGCCCCCTGCCCGGCGCCAAAGCTGCGCAACAGCGCCACCTGGCGCGCATCCACCGCAGCAATGCCGGCCAGGGTGTTGATCGTGACCGGGAAGAAGGTGAGGTAGAAGGCGATGGCGGCCTTGGCCATCAGCGTATTGCCGAACCACAGCACGACAATGGCGCCAAAGGCGATGACCGGCACAGTCTGCGAGACGATGAAGATGGGCAGCACCATGTCCTTCACCATCGGCAGCCGGGTGAAGAGCAGCGCCGAGGCCACGCCCACCAGACCACCCATGGCAAAGCCCAGCGCCGCCTCGGCCAGGGTGACCAGATAGGCATCGAGGTAGAAGCCGCTTTGCGCCTGCATCGCCGCCGCCACCACGCGGATGGAGGGCAGATAGAATGGGTCGATGGCAAGGCCGACCACCGCCGCCTCCCACAGCGCGAAGAGCAGCAGAATCGGCAGGGCCGCGCGCAGCATGGTCACGCGGAGAAGCTTTTCAGGCTCTCTTCCTCCACCGCGTCCAGCAATTCGCGCTTGATGGCGGTGAATTCGGGGGCGGTGAGCAGATGCGCATCGCGCGGGCGGGGCAGTTCGATGCGGCGGTCGAGCTTGATGCGGCCGGGGCGGGCACTCATCACCACCACGCGGTCGGCCAGGAATATCGCCTCGTCGATGTCATGGGTGATGAAGATGATGGTGCGGCGGTAACGCGCCCAGATGTCGAGCAGCCAGCGCTGCATCATCGAGCGGGTGAGGGCATCGAGCGCGCCGAAGGGCTCGTCGAGCAGCATTAGGTCGCGTTCGAACATGAAGGTGCGCATCAGCGCCACGCGCTGGCGCATGCCGCCGGAGAGTTGCTGCGGGAAGTGTTTTTCGAAGCCTCGGAGGCCGAAATCCACCGCCATTTTTTCTGCGCGCGCGCGGGTTTCGGCGCGCGGCAGGCCCTCGATCTCGCAGGGCAGCAGCGCGTTGTCGAGCACATTGCGCCAGGGCAGCAGCAGGTCCCGCTGCGGCATGAAGGCGGTGCGGCCAAGTAGTTTTCCGGGCTTGCCATCGAGCAGGATGGTGCCGCCGGCATCGGGCTCCAGCAGCCCGGCCAGCATGTTGAACAGGGTGGATTTGCCGCAGCCCGAAGGGCCGATCAGCGTGACGAACTCGCCGGGTGCGATATCGAGATCCACCCGGTCCAGGGCACGGACGGCGCCGAAATTCTTCCCGACGCTGCTGATCGATAATTTAGTGGCTGTCACGCCATCCGCTCGGGCAGGGGGATGGACTGGAGGTATTCCGGGCGGAAGGCGGCGGCGAGGTCGAGGGGTGCTTGAAGAACGCGCTGCTCCACGAAGAAATCATGCGCGCGCTTGATCACGCCGGCATCGAGTGCAAACCAGCCCTGGGTGGCGGCGGGGCCGGCCTGCATGAGGCGAATGGCCTCGGGCAGCATGGCGATCTGATGCGCACGGTCCAGCGTGGGGGCGATTTTCATCACGCTTTCCAGGCCGGCGGCGGGTTCGGCCTTGGCCTCGCGCCAGCCCTTGATGCTGGCGCGCAAAAAGCCTGCCACGGCGCGGGGGTTGGCTTGGGCAAAGGCCTGATTGGCCACCAGCGTGTCGCGCGGGATGGAAATGCCATAATCCTCGGCGCTGAACAGGCGCAGATTGGCATCGCCACCCAGGCGGGCGCGGATGGTGTTCAGTTCATTGTACCAAGTGGCGGCGCAGACATCGGTTTCGCCATTGATGAAGGGCGTGACCGAGACCTGCTGCGGCTGGATATTCACGCTCTCCCGCGTGATGCCCCGCGCGGCCAGCATGCCGTAGAGCACGAGATGGGCGCCGGTGAACCAGGCGGTGACGCGCTTGCCGCGGAAATCTTCCAGGCTGTTGATGTTGCTGGCGCGCTTGGCGACGAAGACGAAGGGGGTGATCTGGTGGTTCATGCCGATGCAGATCACCGGCAATTGGCGTTCACGCGCGGCGAAGAAACTGTCGATGCCGCCGGTCACGCCGAATTGCTCGGCGCCCGATGCCACGATGGTCTCACCCTGGATATTCGGCCCGCCGGGATTGATCGTGAGGTCGAGCCCCTCGGCGCGGTAATGGCCGCGCTCCAGGGCAAGGTAGAAGCCGGCGAATTGGGTTTGCGGCAACCATTTCAGGCGGAGTTGGACGCGGGTGAGGCTTTGCGCCAAAGCGGGGCTGGCGAGCAGCGGGGCGGCAGAGGCGAGCAGGGTGCGGCGTTGCAGCATCGGGAGTTCCTTCAGGCGAGAGCGGGAATTGGCCGTTCGCCGGCCAGCGTGGTGCGGTGCATCAGGCGGATATATTTTGTGTCGTCGTATTCAGTGGCCTGATGCATGGTGTTGCGGTTGTCCCAGGCGACGATGTCGCCCTCCTGCCAGCGGTGGCGATAGACGAATTGTTCCGACACGGCATGGGCGTTGAGCATATCCAGCATCGCGGCGCTGTCCTCGGGCGACAGGCCGGCGATTTCCTTCACCACCTCGCGCCCGACATAGAGTGCGAGGCGGCCATTGCCGGGGTGGCGGCGGACCAGCGGGTGGGTGACATCCGGGGTGGCGGCGCGCTGTTCGGCGGTGAGCGGCCGGTCCGGGAAGGCGCGGTCGTAATAGCCGGCATAGCTGTGGATGGCCTGTAGCGGCAGGATGCGGGCCTGGGTTGCGTCATCCAGCGCCTCCCAGGCCTGGTGCATGCAGGCGAAGAGGGTGTCGGCACCCTCGGGCGGGCAGATGCGGCCATGCAGCACGGAGCCGACGGCAGGTTCAGCGCGATAGGACCAGTCGGAGTGCCAGTTCATGCCCTCCTTGTGGTTGCCGATGGGCTTGCCCTCACGCAGGGCGTTGGAGAGGACGTAGATCTCCGGATGCGGCGTGGTGAGGAACTGCGTCAGCACATGGATCTGCAAATCGCCCAGGCGGCGGCTGAAGGCGATGTGCCCGGCCTCATCAATGCGGCTGCCGCGAATGACGACCACGCCCTTGCTTTGAAATGCTGCGGTGATAGCGGCCCAATCGGCATCCGAAACTGGGCCGGCCAAATCGAGGCCGCGGATCTCCACGCCAAAGCCGGGATGCAGCGGGATGATTTGCAATGCCATGTCGTTGCCAATCGGTGATCACGCGCCCCATTGCGCGCCGGAAATGTGAAACCTGCCGGCAGGCTTGGCAAGCGCCCTGGCGGGGCGGCATGCTTTGGGTTGCAGGCATTTCGCCCGGAAAGGATGCAGCCATGCCCGATACCATCCCAGCCACCGAGCTTCGTGACAGCAGCGCCGGCTATACCCCGCATGTGATGCGTGACGAGGCGGATGCCCGGCTTCATCTCGCCGCCGCCTATCGCCTGCTGGCGGGCTTGGGGATGGATGACCTGATCTACACCCATATATCGGCCCGGGTGCCGGGGGAGCCTGATCATTTCTTGATCAATCCCTTTGGCCTCAGCTTTGATGAGGTGACGCCGGAATCGCTGGTGAAGATCGACCATGAGGGCCGCAAGGTGGCGCCCAACCGGTTTGACGCCAATGCGGCGGGCTTTGTTATTCACTCGGCCATCCATATCGGCCGGCCGGAGGTGGATTGCGTGATGCACACCCATGCCCATGCCTCGGTCGCCATCGCCGCCCGGCCGGAGGGGCTGCTGCCGCTGAGCCAATTTGCCATGCGGTTTTTCAACCGGGTGGCGACGCATGATTATGAGGGGCTGGCGCTGAATTTGGGCGAGCGGGAGCGGCTGGTGGCGGATTTGGGCCAGCACCACACGCTGCTGCTGCGCTACCACGGCGTGCTGACCTGCGGGCGGACCATCCCGGAGGCGTTTATTCTGGCCTATTATTTTGAGCAGGCGGCGAAGGTGCAATTGGCCGCCATGGCCGATGGCCGGGCCTTGCCACTGCCGCCGGCCGAGGTGTGCGAGACCACGGCGCTGCAATTCGAGAACCAGGCCTCGGCGGCGGGAGAGCGGGAATGGTCGGCGCTGCTGCGGCGGCTGGACCGGGAAAGCCCGGGTTGGCGGGGGCAGGGCTGAAACTGGCATCTTTACGGCTCGAGAACATTACACGACATGCGACAAGGCCGCCTTTCGGAAAGGATAAGGCCCATGGCCGTGAAGCGTGCTCGGCCGGCGAAGCCGGTCAAGCCGGCGAATGCCGCCCTCGCCCGGCTGCTGGCCGCAGCCGATGCTGGTCTTGGCTACGATACCGACGAGGCACCTCCGCCGCCCGTGGTTCCGGTCACCCGTACCGGCGACCTCTGGCGCTGTGGCGACCATCGCCTGCTGTGCGGTGACGCCACGAAGCTGACCGACGTGCAGCGTGCCCTGGGCGCTGGCCACCTGGCCGATATGGGCTTCCTCGATCCACCCTATAATGTGGCATACGAAGGCGGCACTGCGGCCAAGATGACCATTGCCAATGACGCGCTGGGCGGGGGCTTCCTCGACTTCCTGCGGCCGGCGCTGGCCAATGTGCTGCAGGTGAGCAAGGGCGCCTGCTACGTCTGCATGTCCTCCTCCGAATGGCCGGTGCTGCACCGCGCCTGGCAGGAGGCGGGCGGCAAATGGTCCAGCACCATTATCTGGGCAAAGAACACCTTCGCGCTGGGCCGGGCCGACTACCACCAGCAGTTTGAGGCAATGCTCTATGGCTGGAAGGCTGGCTCGCAGCATTACTGGTGCGGCGCCCGCGACCAGGGAAATGTCTGGCACTTCGACAAGCCGGCCCGCAACGATCTGCATCCCACCGTGAAGCCGGTCGCGCTGGTCGAGCGCGCCATCCGCAACAGCAGCAAGCCGCGTGACACAGTGCTGGACTGCTTCGGCGGCTCGGGCACCACCATGATCGCGGCTGAGCGCACGGGGCGGCGGGCCGTGCTTCTGGAGTTCGACCCCGCCTATGCCGATGTCATCGTGCGGCGGTGGCAAGAGGCGACCGGTGAGGCCGCCGTGCTGGAGGGCGAGGATCGCATCTTCGCTGATATCGCCGCGATGCGCGGCGTCGTCGATCATGATGTGATCCAGACCGCCGAAACATAGCAATCTCATTGCGTCGCATATCCGCCAAGTCGGTCCCAATAAGACGGGGGCTAAGGGCTCCTTCACCATTTAC
>NZ_JBBARU010000097.1:0-10486 GCF_040399605.1 Rhodovarius sp.
CTCTGAAACACTTATCAAGTTTTTTTAGTTTGCATTACACGGAACGCTCTTGTCGGACTCGAGCGAGAACCTCTTTTGCTTGGCGAGATGTCAGGCGGTCTAAGGCTTCGCCAAACACGTCCATTGCAATTTCATTCGCTCGTTGATCGACCGATTCTCGCTCAGATTTCGGCAATGACGTGTACCAAACGAGGGTTCCAACTCCGCCAACCAACGCTGCAATCGCCAAAATCGGGATAATAGAAAACACCATATGAAGCTCCTCTGAAAAATATTTTTCTGCATTATATATGAAAAATATTTTCAAGGAATATCCCTTGGCGTTAATCGCGAATGCATCGATCCCGGGTAAGAGCTATAGAAACTGCATAGAAATTTATCAAAGGCTCATCCCCAGTGCCGGCTTCGCCCCCTCCGGCAGCGGGCAAACATAAGGCGTCTTCGCCATCTTCGCCGCATGCTCCGCCTTCGCCGCCGCAATCACCTCCGGCTTCAGCAGCGCATCCACCGCCGTCCCAGCCATCACCTTGGCCACATGCACCAGGCCCTTATGCGAAGCGGCATTCTTTCCCTGCGCCGTCAGCTGCCAGGAATGCCCGGGCGTCCCAATCGCATAGGTCGCCCCCCGCGCCTGCACCGTGGGCACCTTCCACGAAACATCGCCCACATCCGTGCTGCCAATCATCTTCTCCGGCTTGGCATCCACCGGGATCACGGCATCGCACAGCGGCACATCCCGCTCCGGCACCCCCGCCCGGCGCCAACTGGCGGAAATATCCTCCGCGCTCAGCGTCGCCTGGAACTTCTTCGCCACCTCGCGGTCCGCATCATCAAATGGCGGCGGCCCCAGCCGCTCCAAATTCGCCTGCATCGCCGCCTCCAGCGGCTTATTGCCCATCAGGTTCGAAACGGCGGAAATCACCTGGGTCGAAACCGTGGTCTCCGTCATCAATGCCGCCCCATCGGCAATTTTTCGCACCCGCGCCACCAGCCGGTTCAGCTCCAGCACATCCCGCGCGCGGATCAGATACCGAACAACAGCCCGCCCCTGCACCACATTCGGCGCCACCCCGCCGGCATCCAAATACGCATAATGCACCCGCGCGTCAGAGGGCATGTGCTCACGCATATAGTTCACGCCCACATTCATCAGCTCCACCGCATCCAGCGCCGAGCGCCCCAAATGCGGCGCTGCCGCCGCATGCGAAGACCGCCCAATGAAGGTGAAATCAATCCGGGTATTGGCCAGCGAAACCGGCTCCATCACCCCCGAAAACGCGCTCGGGTGCCAGGAAATGGCAATGTCCACATCGTCAAATGCGCCCTCGCGCACCATAAAACCCTTGGCCGCGCCGCCCTCTTCGGCCGGGCAGCCATAATACCGCACCCGCCCCGGCAGATTATTCGCCGCCAGGTAATCCTTCACCGCAATTGCCGCCAGCATCGCCGCCGTGCCCAGCAGATTATGCCCGCAGCCATGCCCGGTGCCATCGCCCGGCAGCGGCCGCGGCTCGGCCACATCGGCCTCCTGGCTCAGCCCCGGCAGCGCGTCATACTCGCCCAGAATGGCAATGATCGGCCCGCCTTCGCCCGCCTCGCCCATCACCGCGGTCGGAATCTCGGCCACATTTCCGGTCACCCGGAAGCCGGCCTCATGCAGCGCGGCCGTATGCTCGGCGCAGCTGCGGTGCTCGTTATAGCACAGCTCCGGCATGCCCCAGATACGGTCGCTCAGTTCGATCATCGGCTGCTGATTGGCTTCAACCAGCCGCCAGATCTCGTCGGTGTTCTGGGTCATGGGATTCTCCGCGGGTTTGTGTGGGCCGATGGTGTGGCCTCACCGCAACCCACGCAAGCCCGGCAGCCTCTGCCATCCAAAGATGCCACTGACGGGACACGCCCCATGCGCATCCCGTCCGTCTCGATGTCCCGCCTCGCGGCGGGAGGCAAGCCTGTCCCGGCAAGCCTTGCAGCCTCTGGGGGCGATTGTTCTCGCCCCTCATTGGCGCAAATGGTTGCAGCAGCCCGGCCCAGGGGTCAAGGGATGGCTTGGCTTACTCGCCGATCTGGCCAGCAATCCAGCTCTTCATCTGCCCCTTGGGCATGGCGCCAACCTTGGTGTCCACCGCCTTGCCATCCTTGAACAGGATCATGGTGGGGATGCCGCGCACGGCATATTCATTCGGCGTCATCGGGTTTTCGTCGATATCAACCTTGGCGATGGTCAACTTGCCGGCATATTCGCTGGCCAACTCGTCGAGCATCGGCCCCACCATGCGGCAGGGGCCGCACCATTCGGCCCAGAAATCGACCAGCACGGGGCCTTCAGCCTCCAGCACGTCCTTCTTGAAGCTGTCATCGGTCACGGCTTTGGTGAGCTTGCTCATCGGGGGGATCCTTGACTGTCGATCCTGGAAAGTCGGGTGCCGGAGGCCTGCGGTCAAGATGCGGCGGGCTGGTGGATATCCAGCAGCGCATCCTCCAGCGGCATCAGCCGTGCCGAATAGGTCCAGAGCAGCGCGCATTGCACCACCCGCCCGGGGAAGGCCAGGCGCAACAGGGCACGATAGGCCGCCATCTGCCGCAGATAGCCGGCCGAGACATCTCCCGCCGCGCCCGGCGGCGGGCGGTTGGTCTTGTAGTCGATCACCAGCACCCTTGTGTCAGAGACACAAAGCCGGTCCACCTGCCCCACCAGCAATTGACCGGCTATCCGCCCCGCCACCGGCGCCTCGGCCAGGCTGCTGGGGCCAAAGGCCTCGGCGAAATCCGGGTCATCAAGCAGCGCCATCACCTCAGCCGCAATGGCCTGCTGGCCCGCTTCATCCAGCCCATGGCCGGGCCGGGCGAGAAAACCCGCCGCTGCCGCCGCCCGCGCCGCGCCAGGCAGGTTGGGCAGGGATTGCAGCAGGGCATGGATCAACCGGCCACGGCGAAACCGCTGGCCCAGCGGGTCAGAGGGCGAATGCGGCGCGGCCGCAGGCGGGCCGGTCTCCTCATCCAACAGCGAGGAAGGTGCCCGCGCCCGCGCCAGAGCTTCAATCGGCGCGGGCGTGGCCGCCCATGCCGGCAGGCTCTCCCGCCCGCTGGCGCGGCGCGCCGCCTCATCACGCGGCGGGGCCTCTTGCGCCGTGCGCAGTGTCAGCATCTCGCCGGAGAAACCCTCCACCCCCATGCTGTCAAACGGGTTTACCGCCGCACCCAGCCGGGCCATGCCGGCGGCGATGTGGCTGTACCATTCCTCAGGTTTCGCCGAATTCCTGCTCCAGCCGCAAACCAGCAGCCGGTCCTCGGCGCGGGTCAGGGCCACGTAGAGCAGGCGGTTCTCCTCCTGCTGTGCCCGGGCGCGCTCGGCAGCGCGCAGCCGCTTCACTGCCTCAGGGAGGGGGTTTTCCGCCCTGGGCGACCATAGCGGCAGGGGCCGGCCGGCCTCGTCGCTCAGCCATTGCAACCCGGTATCGCTGCGGCCGCGCCCGGTGGTGTCGGGCAGGATGATGATGGGCGCCTGCAGCCCCTTGGCGCCATGCACCGTCATGATGCGCACCAGCCCAGCCGAGGATTCGGCATCGCGCTTCACCTCGGCACCGCCGGCGCGCAGCCAGTGCAAAAACCCCTGCAGGCTGGGCGGGTGCCGCGCCTCAAAGGTGAGGGCGGCGTTGAGCAATTCATCCAGCCCGTCGGCGGCATCAGGGCCGAGCCGTGCCAATAATTTGCGCCGTGCGCCATCAGCGCCAAGCAACTGCGCCAGCAGCATATGTGGCGTGCCTTGATCGGCCCGCCCGGCCCAGCCGGCCAGCCAATCCGCCGCCGCGGCCAAGCTGCCCTCACCGCCGCGATGGGCCATCAGGGCTGCGTGCAGGCTGGCCTCACGGGGCTGCGCCAAACCAAAAACATCCTCCTCCGAGAGCCCAACCAGCGGCGATTTCAGCAGCGCCGCCAGCGCCAGATCATCCTGCGGCAGCAGCAGCACATCCAGCAGCGCCAGCACATCCTGCACGCCGATCTGCGCGGTCAGCGCAATGCGATCCAGCCCACCCACCGGCACATCCGCCTGTTTCAATTCGCGGATGATCAACCGCGTCAGCGCATTGCGGCGGCGGACGAGGATCAGAATATCCTCCGGCCGCACGCGCCGCCCCTCTGTCTGGTCAGGGCCATCCATACGGGCCGGCAGGGTCTCGTGCGCCAGCATGTGGCGGATGCGCAGCGCCAGGGCACGGGCGAGGCGGGCCTGGGCGTTGCCGCCGCTGCCGCTATCCTCCTCCGCCACCTCCCAGCGCGGCGGCTCCCCCTTCGGCGCCGCAAGTTGCAGCGGCCAAAGCTCGACCATGCCGGCCGCGCCTTGGCGATGCGGGATATGGGTCAACCGCCCCCCCGGCGACACCACACCCTCACCCGCCGCACCATCAAAGACGGCATCGACCAGGGCAAGGACCGGCGGCGTGGAGCGGAAGGAGACCTCCAGCGCCACATCCTCAAACCGCCCTTCGGCGGCGCGCACCGCCTGGCCGAAATGCTCGCGCCCCTGGCCGAAGCCCACCGGATCGGCGCCCTGGAAGGCGTAGATCGACTGCTTCACATCGCCCACGGCAAAAATGCTGCGGCTGGCCTCACGCGTGCTCTCACCGGCGAAGAAATCCGAGGTGAGTGCGCGGACGATGCCCCATTGGCTGGCATTGCTGTCCTGCGCCTCATCGAGCAGCACATGGTCCAGCCCGCTATCCAGCTTGAACAGCACCCAGGCGCTGCCGGGGTCACGCAGCAGGGTTTCGGTGGCGGTGATCAGATCGTCGAAATCAAGTTGCCCGGCCAGCGCCTTGGACTGGGCATAGGCATTGAGCACCGGCTCGGCGAGTTCCAGCAGGGCGCGGGTGGCGCTGACCATGGATTCCACAACGATCCGCCCCCACACCTCAAACAGCCGCGCCCCTTCAGCGCGCATGATCGGCAGCACCCAGCCCTGATTCTGGCCAAGCCCGCCCTTGGTGGCGAGGTTCTTGTCATCCTTGACCTTTGCCCTGTCCTGCACAAGGAAGATCCGTGTCCAGGCCTCGAAATTTGCCGCGCGCTGGCTGGGCTTGCATGCCAGCCATTGCCGCATCTGTCGGCCGCGCTCCTGATCACTGGCGGTGCCGCTGCCGACGAGTGCGGCCGCAGCGCGGGCCAGCTCATCATCGGGCGCATGCTCGCAGTGCCGGGCGATCAAGGCTTCGACATCACCGCCTCCGCCGAGGACCCGCCGCAGTGCCACGGTGATGGTGTCGATGCTCCGTCCATCCAGTGCCTGACCCAGCATACTGGCCTCGCGGGCCATGGCCTGGCTCAACCCGGCAAAACCCTCGGCAGAGATCAGCCCGGCCAGCGCCCGCAGCGGCGCAGCACCGGCGGCGCGCGCCAGCACCGTCTCACGCGCCTCGGCCAGCCGGGCGGTGGCGTCGCGCTCCTCCAGCACGGCAAATTGCGCCGGCAACTCAGCCTCCAGCGGGAAGGCCCGCAGCAGCACCTGGCAAAAGGCATGGATGGTGGAAATGCGCATGCCGCCGGGCAGTTCCAGCACCTCGGCGAAGAGGGTGCGGGCGGCACGGGATTCGGCCGGGGCAGGGCCGCGGCCCAGCAGCCGGCGCAGCGCCCGCTCCAGCCCGGCATCATCCAGCACCGCCCAATCGCCCAGGGCGTGGTTCAGGCGCAGGGCCATCTCCGCCGCCGCCGCCTTGGTGAAGGTGAGGCAGAGAATACGGTTGGGCCTGGTGCCGGCGAGCAGCAGCCGCAGCACCCGGTCAGTCAGCAGCTTGGTCTTGCCCGAACCGGCCGAGGCCGAGACCCAGGCGGAGGCGAGGGGGTTGGAGGCCCGGCTCTGGTCAGCCTCGGCCCGGGCGGCGGGGGATGTGTCGTTCACGCCTCATCCTCCCATTCCGCCCTTCGGGCGAGGTGATCGTAATCCTGGCCGCGCGCCACCCGGGCAGGGTCGGGCCGGGCGGTGAATGGCCGGGGGCCGAGCAGGAAGGTTTTTGCCAGCCGGTCAAAGCCCTCCTCAGCCTGCTCCACCAATTGGTCCACCGCCTTGAGCGGCACCACCTCGCCAGGCGGCACGCCGCCGGAGAGTTTCCAATAGGCCAACTCGCTCACCCGGCCATTGGCCTTGTCGAAGCCGCCCCGCATGGCCAGCAAGGCCTCCAGCGCCAATTGCGGCGCGGTGCCGGCATCCACCTGCTTGACCGAGGGCGTGGTGCCGGTTTTGTAATCCAGGATGCGCAGCGTGCCATCGGCCAGCACATCCACCCTGTCGGCCCGCGCATGCAGGGTGACGCCGGAGAGGCGAAGATTGGCCGTCACCTCGTTATGGCTGTGGATGACGGGCTGGGCGGCGCGCAAATTCGCCTCGGTCTCGATCACGAATGTGCCGATGCGGGCGAGGCGCGGCTCCCAAAAGGCGCGCAGCGCCTCACGCAGCAGCGGCTCGGCCAGCGCGGCCCCGCTGGCCTCCTGCCACAGCGCCTGCGCCGCCTCGGGCAGGAGGGGCCTGGGCGGGAGGGCATCGACGAAGCGCTTCATCGCCGCATGCACCACATCGCCATATTCACGGGCGCCGATCTCGGCCTCCAGCGGGTCCAGCGGCTTCAGGCGCAGGATGCGTCTGGCGTAGAAGGCGTAAGGGTCGGCCAGCAGCAGCGCGACATCGGAGACCGAGATCATCTTCGGCCGGACCGCGGCGGGCGGGTTGGGGCTTGGGCGCTGGGCAGGGGGGGGCGGGGCGTCGGGCTGGTCGAGTTCCATCGCCCAGGCCACGGCCAGGGTTTCCGGCAAAGTCAGCCCATTCGGGTGGGCCGCATTGCTCTGGCCGCGCAGGAAGGTGGAAAGCCGGGTGAGCCAGCGTGCCGGTACGGTGGGTGCACCGCCGCGCCGGCTGGCGCGCGACAGCACGGCCATGCGGGCGGCGCAGGCCACCAGCAGAAAATCCGCTGCCACACGGCCTATGCGCAATTCAGGCTGCGGCAGGCCAAAGCGCGCCCGCATAGGCCGGCCCATCCAGGGCCCGGAATCGGTGGCGAGCGGCCAGATGGATTCATCCAACCCGCCCAGCACCACCAGATCGAAATGCAGCAGCCGCGCCTCCAGCAGGCCCAGAATGGCCACGCGGGGATGGGCGGAATGGCTGCGCGGCCGGCGCGCCACGCCCTGGGCCAGCGCCTGCTCAAACAGCGCGGGGAAGGCGCGGGGCGCGATGGGCGGCAGGGCGGCAAAACCGGCCTCCATATCGGCGAGATGATTGGCCAGCGCCTCGCCCTCCTCGCCGGCATAAAGGGCGAGGCCGCCGGGCATGGTGTCGGTGGCGGCCAGGGCCTCGCCGGCTTCGAGCAGGGCTTCCAGCATATCGCCGGCCGGCGACAGGGCGGGGCTGCCGGGAATGGCCTGCAGCGGGCCCAAGGCGGTTGCCAAGGCATCGAGCAGCGCCAGGCCGGCACTATCCTTCAGCCCCGCCCGCAGCCCGGCCAGGCCGGGGCCGGGGCGTGGCCCGCGCAGGCCCAGATCCAGCCGGCGCACCGCTTCCAGCCAGCGGCTGCGCGCCCAGCCGCCGGCGCAAAGCGGGTGCTTGAGCACGGCCAGGGTGGCCACCGGGGCGAATTCCTCGGCCACCATGCGGGTGATCAGCCGCAGGAAGCCGCCGGATTGCGACTGCGCCAGATCCTGCCCCGCACTGTCCTCGGCCTCGATGCCATGCCGCGCCAGGGCGGCGGCGGTGCGGCGGGCGAGGTCACGGTCAGGCGTGACCAGGGCGGCGCTGCCCTCATTCTCCAGCGCCTGGCGCAGCAGCAGGGCGATGGCGCGGGCCTCGGTCTCGGCATCCGGCGCGGCCTGGGTTTGCAGCCCTGCGAGTGCCGCCGCCCAGGCATCGGGGCGGCGGGATTGCCAGGCGGGCAGGGTGGCGGCAGGGCGCAGCGCCTGGCCGAGCAGCCCGGCGCGCGGCGGGGCGGGCACAGGCTCGGCCCAGGCAGAAAAGCCACCGGGCGGCGCGCCCATCAGCCGCAGCAGGGCGCGCTGGCCATAAAAGGGATGGGTGGGCGCCTCATTCAGCGCATCTTCCGGCAAATCGGCGGTGGCCGGGTCCTCATCATGCAGCACGACAAAACCTCGCGGCAGAACGCCCGCCACCACGCGCAAAAGCGCGGCGGCGGCGGGGATGGTGCCGCCCATGCCAATGCCGGCCGCCACCACCAGCCCGGCTGGCGGCGCAGCTTCCCAGGCCTCGGCCTGGGTGGCCAGGGCCAGAACGCGGGCGGTGCCGACATCGAGCAATTGCTGCTCATCGAGCCAGCCCTGCCATTCCCGCACCACGGCGCGGAGGAAGATGGTGGTGATTTGCCAATGCTGCGCCAATTCGCCCTCGACCAGGGCTTCGAGCCGGGCGAGCCAGGCTTCGGCCAATTCCGCCGGGCGGCGCAGCAGCGCCATATTGGGCTCTTCGAGGGCGATCTCGTCCAGCAGCGCGGCGAGTTCGGCCGCCAGCCCCCAGGCCTGTTCGGGGGTGCGCGGGCCACCGCCGCGATTGGGCAGGCGCAGCACCAGGCTGGTCAGCACGCCCTGGCGGCGCAGCGGCGCCACGGCGGGGGGCAGCGCGAGCAAGGCGGGCAGGCTCAGCTCATCGGCATCCTCGGTGGAAAGCCCGGCCAGGGCGCGCATGCGCGGCAGCAGCACCGCGCCCTCGCCCGCCGGCAGGAATTCGGCGCGCAATGCCCTGGCACTGCGCCGCGTGGGCAGCAGGATAAGGGCGCGGGCCAGTTCCTCCGGCGCGGCCAGGCGGCCGCGCAGCCCGGCGGCGAGCGCGGGCAGGAAAGGGATACCGGGGGGAATGCCGTGGATTCGCATTGCTGCCTTCATAGCCCAGCGCGCGGGGGATGGGGGGAGGGCATATTGCATTCCAAGATAATTACTGCCAATTTATTTGCATGCCATGGATTGTTCTTGTCGGGCTGTTGTTGCTGGCCGGTTGCGGCAGCGATTCGATGATGGGCTTGGGCAATCCGCTGCGGTTCTTCATGGGCAGCGGCCTGGACACCGCCGGCGAGGATGAGGACGGCGCCGATGGCCCCAGCCTGCACATCACCCAGGGCAGCGTGAGCGCCATTGCCCGGCTGATCGACCAGCAGGGCGAGCGGCGGATGTGGCGGACCCGCGGTGGCGTTGTCATCGCCACCGATGGGGTGCGGGTTGTGGCCACCGCGGGGTTGGCCATGCAACTGGCCGCCACCCGCTTCGATGGGCCGGACCCACTGGGCGAGCCCGCGGCGCTGCTCACTCGCTCGGCCGATTCCCGGCGCATGGTCGATCTGATGGAGAGCCAGCGCACCCCTGAGGGTATGCGCTTTGGCGTGGCGCTGAATTGCCGGCTGGTGGCCGAGGCCGCAGATGATGATGTGGTGACGATCACCGAAACCTGCCGTTCCGCGCAGGTGGGCACCATCCAGAACCGCTTCTGGATGGAGCGCGAGAGCACGGCCATCGCTGCCAGCGAGCAATGGATCGGCCCCGGGATAGCGCAGATTCAGATTGAGCATGCGGGCCAGGCCAGGCCGGGGGAAGCGCCGCCCTGAGAGGCTGGTGGGATTTTGGCGGCTTTTGGAAATATCTGACCAAGTATATTTTCAGTGGTCGAAATCAAAAAATATGATTTAAATTGTTAAGAAGATTTTTGTCGCCTGAACCTAGCCAACCCCGCAAAATTTAGCCAATCGTGCATCGCTGGTCGAGTAAATATCAGCATTCGCACCACGTTCTGGCTGGCTGAGGATTTTGCCTTGTCATTCACATCCTCCATCAACCTCTCGAGCCTCAACGGCACCAACGGCTTCCGGCTTGATGGCGAGCAGGGCTACAATTTTGCCGGTGTTTCCGTGGCCTCGGCTGGCGATGTGAATGGCGACGGCTACGCAGACGTCATTGTCGGCGCCACAGGTGCTGGCAACGCTGGCGCCGCTTATGTGGTCTTCGGCCAGCCCGGCGCCTATGCTGGCTCTATTGGTCTCGGCACCTTGGATGGCACCACCGGCTTTAAGCTGGCTGGCGGTCAGAACGGTAACAACATCGGCTATTCCGTGGCTTCAGCGGGCGATGTGAATGGCGATGGCTTCGCTGACCTCATCATCGGCGCGCCTAACCCCAATGGGAATCCTAGCGCCAGTTATGTGGTCTTCGGCAAGTCCAGCCAATTTGCCCCCACCATCAACCTCGCCAACCTCGATGGCAGCACGGGCTTTCGGATCAATGGCTCGGCGGGAAGAGACCGGAGTGGCTATTCCGTGGCCTCGGCCGGTGATGTGAATGGCGATGGCTTCGCCGACCTTATCATCGGCGCCCCTAACACTGCAGCCAATAATAAAGCTGGCACCGGCTATGTGGTCTTCGGCAAGCCCAGCGGCTTTGCCTCCTCCATCGACCTAGCCCGGATTATTCACCAAGTTTAGCGGACATGGCGCAACGCCTTGATCGG
>NZ_JBBARU010000098.1:0-10243 GCF_040399605.1 Rhodovarius sp.
GCAAAGCCCCTCGATCTTATCTCCCCTCGCCGTTCGTTCTTCCGCAGCGGAGGCGGCCTTGCCAAGGCTGGGGCGGCGGGCGCAGCCTTGCGGGGCAAAAGGAGCTTTTTGATGCGCAGACGCAGTCTCATCGCAGCCGCCACCGCAGCGCCCGCCCTGGTGCGCGCGCAAAGCGCGACCACGCTGAAATTCATCCCGCAGCAGGACCTCATCGTCCTCGATCCGGTTACCACCACCGCCTATATCACCCGCAACCATGGCTACATGGTTTTCGACACGCTGTACGGCATGGACGGGCAATTCGGCGCGACGCCGCAGATGGTGGATGGCCATACGATCGAGAATGATGGGCGGCTGTGGAATCTACGGCTGCGTGAGAATTTGTGGTTCCATGATGGCACGCCGGTGCTGGCGCGCGATTGCGTGGCGAGCATTCGACGCTGGGCGCGGCGCGACCCCTTTGGCGTGACGCTGATGGAGACGACGGAGGAGCTTTCCGCCCCGGATGACCGGACTATTCGTTTTCGGCTGAAGCGGCCCTTCCCGCTGCTGCCCATCGCGCTGGGCAAGGCCTCGGTGCCGGTATGCGCGATGATGCCTGAGCGGCTGGCCAATACCGATGCGTTTCAGCAGGTGCCCGAGATGATCGGCTCCGGCCCCTTCCGCTTCAAGGCGGATGAGCGGGTGCCTGGGGCCCGGGTGGTTTATACGAAGTTCGAGCGTTATGTGCCGCGCAGTTCCGGCACGCCGACATGGACGGCCGGGCCCAAGGTGGTGCATTTCGACCGGGTTGAGTGGAACTCGATGCCCGACCCTTCCACCGGCAATTCGGCCATGCTGAATAATGAGCAGGATTGGCAGGAATATGCCTCGCTCAATCACCTGCCGCTGCTGCGCCGGGCGCGCAATCTGCGGCTGCAGATTCTCGATAATACTGGTTATGTGTCGATGTTGCGGGTCAATCATTTGACGCCGCCATTCAATAATCCAGCGATCCGGCGGGCGCTGTGGGGGGCGATTGACCAGCAGGCCTGCATGCATGCGCTGGTTGGGCCCTCGGAGCCCAGCCTCTACCATCTGCCGCTCGGGTTTTTCGCGCCGAAGACGCCGATGGCCAGTGAGGCGGGCCTCGATGTGCTGCGCGGGCCGCGGGATATGGCGGCGGTGAACCGGGCGCTGCGGGCGGCGGGCTATAATGGCGAGACGGTGCTGCTGATGATCCCGACCAATTCCTCGGCGCTCAATCTGCAGGGCGAGGTGATGGCCGATACGCTCAAGCGGGCGGGGATGAATGTTGAGGTTTATGCGGTGGAGTTCAACGCCATGCTGCAGCGGCGCAACCGCCGCGGGCCGGTGAGCGATGGCGGCTGGAGCGCCTTTGTCACCAATTGGTCGGGGTCGGATTGGCTCAGCCCGGCGGGGCATATCGCGCTGCGCGGCAATGGCGAGCAGGGCTATGCCGGCTGGGCCAGTATGCCGCGGATTGAGGCGATGCGCGATGCCTGGTTTGAGGCGCCCGATGTGGCGGCGCAGCAGGCGATTTGCCGGGACATTCAGTTGGAGGCGATGAACCAGGTGCCGTATTATCCGCTGGGTCAGGTGATGCAGCCCACCGTCTATCGCTCCAATCTGACGGGTGTGTTGGATGGGTTTTCCACCTTCTGGAATGTGAGGCGCGCATGAGCCCGCGTGACACCGCGCTGGCCTGGATTGCGGCCCATGAGAAGCGCTTTTCCGATTTCTGCGGCCGTATTTGGGAGCATGCCGAGCCGGCCTGGCGGGAATATAAATCGGCCGCCGATTATGTGGAGTTGCTGCGCGCGGAGGGCTTTGCCGTTGAGGCTGGCTCGGGCGGGATGCCCACGGCGTTTGTCGCGACCTGGGGGCAAGGTGCGCCGGTGCTGGCGGGCTTTTCGGAATATGACGCGGTGCCGGGGAATTCGCAGCAGGTTGTGCCCTACCCTGCCCCGCGCGCCGGGCTGCACCCCTATGCCGCGGGGCATACGGACCCGCATTCCATGCTGGGCACGGCCTCGCTGGTGGCGATGCTGGGGGCTAAGGCGGCGATGGAGGCGCATGGCATTGCCGGGCAGTTGAAGCTGTTTGGCGAACCGGCGGAGAAGGTGTGCGGCTCCAAGCCCATCCATGCCGCCAAGGGCTATTATGACGGGCTGGATGCGGCGGTGGTGTGGCATCCCTGGCCCTCCAATACCGTGACCTCGGACACGCAGTTTGGCGCCTATTGGTCCTGCGTGATCAGTTTCGAGGCGGATCAGCCGGAGCATTGGATCGACCCGACCCTGGTGCCGATTGAGGGGGCGCATGCGGGGGCGCGCAGCCCGGGCGCGCTGGATGCGATGTGCCTGATGTACACCACGACGAAATACACCAAGGAGGCGATGTTCCCGCATGCCGGCTCCTGGACGCTGAATGAATTCGTGCTGGGCGATGGCGGTGCGACCTCGGATAATCTGCCGCCGCGGTTTAGTCAGATCCAGTATTCGTGGCGTTCCTCTTCCTTGGGGATTCAGGAGCAGATCTGGCGGGTGCTGGCCAATAATGCCCGGCATGCGGCGGGCAGCACTGGCTGCCGCGCCTATGTGCGCTGGGTGACGAAGACCCGGGTTGGGGTGCCCAATCAGGTGATGACGGACCTGACCTGGAAGAACCTGCAGGCGGTGGGCGCGCCCGCCTATGGCGAGGCGGCGAAGGAATTTGGCCGGGAGATTCAGCGCCATCTGGGGCTGGAGGCGATGGAGGATCCCTTCATTGAGAGTGTCAGCCGGCTGACGCCGCCGGAGGCGAATGAGGCGCGGCTGCGGGCGGGGTTGCCGGCCTGGCAGAAGCATCTGAGCGCCGATGATTATGTTGAATTCTGCTGGCATGCGCCGACGGTGCGGCTATTGGCCGGGCGCCCCCGGCTGCGGCCGCCTTCGCATGGCTTTGCCTATCCCAATTGGGCCTATACGGCGCTGAGCGGGCTGCCGGAGGCGATTGACCCTGGCATGTTCGTGGCCGCCAAAACCATGGCGCTGACCTATATTGACCTGGCGACCCAGCCCGAGATGCTGGCGGCGGCGCAGGCTGAGTTTGTCAGCCGCACCGGCGGCGTGGGCGGGCCTGGCTGGGTGGGGCCGCTGCTGCCGGCGGATTTCGACCCGCCGGTGGATTTGCGCTGGCCGGAATATGTCACCACGCCGCGCGGCGAGGAATGGTGCATTCCCACGCCGCATCAGGGGACGGGCGCGGGCGAGCCGCTATGAGCGATGTCTGTGCTGCGCGCGGTTATGGCCAGGCAGCACATGAGCCGGAACTGCTCGATCTCGGGCGGCGTTATGCCGATGTGATCGACGCGGATCAGGCGATTGAGCAATGGCGGCGGGGGAGTATGGGCTGAGCGCCCTACTCTGCCGCGGCCAATTTCGGCTGGGAGATGTCGCTCAGCCGTTGCTGCGGCAATTTCCAGCCCAGCATCTTCGAGGCCACCAGCGTGCGCAGGACCTGCGCCGTGCCGCCGCCGATGGTGAACATCCGCACATCGCGCGCCATGCGTTCGATGGGGAAGTTTTTGGAATAGCCGCGGGCGCCGAAGATTTGCAGCGCGTCATTGACGATTTTGATCGCGGCCTCAGAGGCGAAGATTTTGGCTTGTGCGGCCAGTTCAGGGTCGGGGAAGGCGCTGTTATTGGGGCCGCGTGAGGCGGCGGCGGCGTGCAGCATGAGGCGTGAGGCGGTGAGTTGGGTCTGCATATCGGCCAGCATCCATTGCAGGCCCTGGAACTCGCCGATCGGCCGGCCGAATTGCTCGCGGCCCTTGGCCCATTCCAAAGCGTGGTCGAGCGCGCCGGCGGCGATGCCCATGGCCACCGTGCCGGCCCCCACGCGCTGCGAGTTATAGGCGTTGATGAGTTGGGCAAAGCCGCGGGCGAAGCCGCCGGGCGGGCGCAGCACCATGGCTTCGGGCACGATGAGGTTGGTGAAGGTCAATTCGCCCTCGGGCATGCCGCAGAGGCCCATGGTGGGCTCGCGCCGGGTCATGTCGAGGCCGGGCGCGCCGCGCTCGGCGAGGAAGCCGCCAATGCCCATGTCGCGGCCCTGCTCGTCGAAGGCGCGGGCGAAGATGAGGTGGAGTTTGGAAACGCCGGCGCCGGTGATCCAGTGCTTGACGCCATTGATCACCCAGCTGTTGCCGCGCTGGTCGGCGCGGGTGCGCATGGCGGTGGCATCCGAGCCGGCATCGGGTTCGGTGATGCAAATGGCCGGTTTGTCACCCGCCAGCACCAGATCGGCCGCCCAGCGTTTTTGCGCGTCACTGCCATAGGCCATGACGGTGGAGATGGCGCCCATATTGCCCTCCACCACGATGCGCGCGGTGACGGTGCAGGCGCGGGCCATTTCCTCGACCACGATGGCGACATCGAGGAAGGAGCGGCCCTGCCCGCCCCATTCGGCGGGGATGGACATGCCCATGAAGCCGGCCTCGACCAGTTTGGCCACGATGTCCCAGGGGTATTCCAGGGAGGCATCGATGGCGGCGGCGCGGGGTGCGACCACGGTCTCGGCAAATTCGCGGGCGCGGCCGCGCAAATCCTGGTCGATGGCTGGTATCATAAGTGCTGGTCCCCTCTGCAAGCCCCGTCAAGCCGGGGCGGGAATTGATCTGGGTTAGCGCGGCCCAACCGGGCGGGATTCGATCACCTCCAGACCATAGCCCTCCAGCCCCACCACGGGGCGGGGGTGGTTGGAGAGGCGGATGATCTGGGAGATGCCGAGATCGGCCAGGATTTGCGCACCGATGCCGTAATCGCGCAGCGCGGGGGAGGCCGCACGCTCACGCCCACGGCGGATTTCGGTGCTGATGCCATCCACCCGATAGTCGCGCAGCAGCACCACCACGCCGCGGCCTTCGGCCTCGATCATCCGCATGGCGCCGTGCAACTCGGCCACGCCCGCGCCGCCCACCAGATCATGCAGCAGGCTTGCGGCATGCATGCGGGTGAGGACGGGGGCGGGGCCGGAGATGTCGCCCTTGATGAGGGCGAGATGTTCGCCGGGCTCGAGCGGGGTGGAATAGACCACCGCCTTCCATGCACCGCCCACGGCGTGCTGGATTTCGCCCTCTTCGACGCGGGCGACCAGTTTTTCGGTGCGGCGGCGATGGGCGATGAGGTCGGCTATGGTGCCGAGCTTGAGGCCGTGATGCTGGGCGAAGGCGACCAGATCCGGCAGGCGGGCCATGGTGCCGTCATCATTCATGATCTCGCAGATGACGCCGGCGGGGTTGAGGCCGGCCATGCGGGCGAAATCCACCGCCGCCTCGGTGTGCCCGGCACGCACCAGGGTGCCGCCATCGCGCGCCACCAGCGGGAAGACGTGGCCGGGGGTGACGATGTGCTCGCGGCCGAGATCGGGGTTGATGGCGACCGCGATGGTGCGCGCCCGGTCGGCCGCCGAGATGCCGGTGGTGACGCCGTCGCGCGCCTCGATGGAGACGGTGAAGGCGGTGGAATGGCGGGTGCCATTGTGCTGCGCCATGAGCGGCAGGCTGAGCTGTTCGACGCGCGGGCGGGCCATGGCCAGGCAGATCAGGCCACGGGCGTAGCGGGCCATGAAATTGACCGCATCGGCGGTGGCGAATTGCGCGGGGATGACGAGGTCGCCCTCATTCTCGCGGTCCTCATCATCGACGAGGATGAACATGCGGCCGTTTCGCGCTTCTTCCAGCAGCTCCTCGGTGGGGGCCAGGAAATCCGCGAAGCGGGTGGTGGTGGTCTTCAAGACTTGTGCTCCACGCAGGGGCCGGGCCGAAGTGGCGCGGCGGATGGCCGGGCTTTGGCCGGCGCTTGGGTGATATTGGGCATCAGCGATATTCAAGCAGCCGGGCGACGTACCGCGCCAGGGTATCGACCTCGAAATTCACCCGATCACCCGGTTGCAGGGTGCCGAAAGTGGTGTGTGCGGCGGTGTGGGGGATGATATTGACGCCAAAACCATCGCCCTCCACCTCATTGACCGTGAGCGAGACGCCATCGAGGGCCACGCTGCCCTTGGAGGCAACATGGCGGGCGAGGCCGCCGGGGACGCGAAAGCGCCAGCGCACCGAGGCGTTTTCCGGCCGGGCTTCGAGCACCTCGGCCACGGCATCGACATGGCCGGCGACGATATGGCCGCCCAGCTCATCGCCCAGGCGCAGGCTGCGTTCGAGATTGACCCGCGCGCCGGCGCGCCAGCCGCCCAGGGTGGATTTGGCCAGGGTCTCGGCCGAGACATCGACGGCGAATTCATCCGCCCCCAGCCGCACCACGGTGAGGCAGACGCCCGAGCAGCAGATGGAGGCGCCGAGTTCGGTGGCGGGGTTGGCCAGGAAGCCGGGGGCGACGCCGATCAGCACGCGCATGTCGTGCCCGGCGCCGATGGGCTGGACTTCCCGCACCGTGCCGAGGGCGGTGACGATACCTGTGAACATGTCTTTACGCCGCTCCTTCATATTCGCTCAGCACGTCCTGACCCAGAATATGCGTGGCCACCAGCCGGTATCTGGGCATTTCGGCGAGATGCGTAAGGCCCAGGGGGCCAATGGCTGGCATGGCTTCGGCGCCGAGTGCCGCCGGTGCATGGAACCACATGATCCGTTGCACAAGCCCCGCCCGCAGCAGGGCGGCGGCGAGGCTGGCGCCGCCCTCGGCAAAGACGCGGGTGACGCCGCGCTGGGCCAGGGCTTGCAGGGCGGCCTCGGGGTCGAGGCCGGCGGTTTTCGCGCGGGGGACGGTCAATACCTCGACGCCGGCATCGCGATAGGGGGCAAGGGCGGCCGGGGCATGGCCCGGGCCGGTGAGCAGCCAGGTGGGGGTTTGCCGCGCCGTGGTCACCAGCCTGGCGTTGAGCGGCAGGCGCAGCCGGGCATCAAGCACCACGCGGGGGATGGAGGGCAGGCCAAGGCCGCGGATGGTGAGATCCGGGTCATCGGCCAGCGCGGTGCCGCTGCCCACCAGCACCACATCATGCCTGGCGCGGGCGGCGTGCACGGCGAGGCGGGCGGGGGCGGCGGTGATCCAGCGGCTCTCGCCGGTGGCGGTGGCGATGCGGCCATCGAGGGTGGCGGCGAGCTTGAGGGTGACAAGCGGCAGGCCATGGGTGACGCGGCGGATGAAGCCGGCCTGGAAGGCCTCGGCCTCGGCCTGCAAAACGCCCTCATCCACGGTGATGCCGGCTTGGCGGAGGCGGTTGAAGCCATTGCCATTCACCCGGGCATCGGGGTCTCGCATGGCGGCGACGACGCGGGTGATGCCGGCCGCGATCAGCGCAACGCAGCACGGCGCGGTGCGGCCAAAATGGCTGCAGGGCTCAAGGGTGACATAGGCGGTGGCGCCGCGCGCGGCGGGGCCGGCGGCGGCGAGGGCCATGGTCTCGGCATGCGGGCGCCCGCCAGGCTGGGTCCAGCCCCGGGCGACCACCCTGCCCTGGCGGACCAACACGCAGCCCACGGCGGGGTTGGGCCAGGTGCGGCCGAGGCCACGCGCGGCCACGGCCATGGCCGCGCGCATGTGAGAAACATCTTCCTCGGCCGACATGGGTTCGCGGTTCACTCCAAGAGCAACAACCATTCAAACGGAATCGCTTGGCTGGATAAAGATGCTCGACCAACACTATGCCAGGGCCTGTGCAGTGAGGCTTGGCGAAGGGGATATGTTTTAGCAGGCTGATGCGAAACGAATAGCGCGTGAGGGAAAGATCGAGGGGCTTTGCCCCTCGAGCACCCCAGCAGGGTCGACATATATTTCTAGGCTGGTGGGAGAGCGCGTGCGGGCAAAGCCCTTTCGCTCTTTTCGTCCATCAGGTTTTGTCCAGCTTGCCGAGAAAGGCCTGGAAATCGCGGGCCTCGGAAAAATTCTGATAGACGCTGGCGAAGCGGACATAGGCGACCTGATCGACGCCTCTGAGGGTGTCCATCACGATCTCACCCACCCGGCGGGAGGGGATTTCGGCCTCGGTTTCGGTTTCTAGGCGGCGTTGGATGCCATTGACGATGCGCTCGATGCGGTCCTCATCAAAGGGGCGTTTGCGCATGGCGATGCGGATGGAGCGGGCGAGTTTGTCACGGTCAAACGGCACCCGGCGGCCATCGGTCTTGACGATGGTGAGGTCGCGCAACTGGGTGCGTTCGAAGGTGGTGAAGCGGTTGTTGCAGGCGGTGCAGAAGCGCCGCCGGCGGATGGCGACGCCATCCTCGGCTGGGCGGCTGTCCTTCACCTGGGTTTCCTCGGCGCCGCAGAAGGGGCATTTCATGGGCTATGCGCCCCTGCGGCGTGGTGCTGACATCTCAGTAGATCGGGAAGCGGCGGCATAGTTCCTGAACCTCCGCGGCCACCGCGGCTTCGACTTCGGCATTGCCCTCTGGGCTATTGGCGCCGGCCAGGCCATCGAGCACCCGGCCGATCATGCGGCCAACCTGGCGGAACTCGGCCTCGGTGAAGCCGCGGGTGGTGCCGGCGGGGCTGCCCAGGCGCACGCCGGAGGTGACCATGGGCTTTTCCGGATCGAAGGGGATGGCGTTTTTGTTGCAGGTGAGGTGGGCGCGGCCGAGTGCGGCCTCGGCGGCCTTGCCGGTGACGCGCTTGGGGCGAAGATCGACCAGCATCAAATGGCTGTCGGTGCCGCCGGAGATAATGGCCAGGCCCTGATTTTGCAGCTCATCGGCCAAAGCGCGGGCATTGGCGACGACCTGCTTGGCATAGGCGCGGAAATCGGGGCGCAGCGCCTCGGCAAAGGCGACGGCCTTGGCGGCGATGACATGCATGAGCGGCCCGCCCTGCAGGCCGGGGAACATGGCGGAGTTGAATTTTTTCGCCAGCGCCTCGTCATTGGTGAGCACCATGCCACCGCGCGGGCCGCGCAGGGTCTTGTGGGTGGTGGTGGTGGTGACATGGGAATGCGGCACGGGCGAGGGGTAAACGCCGCCGGCAACGAGGCCGGCGTAATGCGCCATATCGACCATCAGATAGGCGCCCACCGCATCGGCGATGGCGCGGAATTTTGCGAAGTCGATCTCGCGGGAATAGGCGCTGCCGCCGGCGATGATCAGTTTGGGCTTGTGGTCATGGGCGAGTTTTTCGACCACGTCGTAATCGATCAGGCCGTCGTCCACGCGCACGCCATAGCTGACCGGCTTGAACCATTTGCCGGAGAAATTGACCGGCGCGCCATGGGTGAGGTGGCCGCCGGCGGCGAGGTCCATGGCCAGGAAGGTGTCGCCCGTATTGAGCAAAGCGAGGAAGACGGCGAGGTTGGCGCTGGCACCCGAATGCGGCTGCACATTGGCGAAGGCGCAGCCGAAGAGCTGCTTGGCGCGCTCAATGGCCAAGGTTTCCGCCACATCGACGAATTCGCAGCCGCCATAATAGCGCCGGCCGGGATAGCCCTCGGCGTATTTATTGGTCATCACCGAGCCCTGGGCTTCGAGCACGGCGCGCGAGACGATGTTCTCCGAGGCGATGAGTTCGATGCCATCCTGCTCGCGGACCAGTTCCTGCGCCACGGCGGCGGCGATCTCAGGGTCGGCCTCAGCCAGGGAGGCCTGGAAGAAGCGGGCGGGGAGGAAGCGAGCGGTGGTCTCGTTCATGCCGGTGGCCTTTCGATCTTGGCGATTCGGCGGTCATGCCGACCACCTTCATAGGGTGTGGCGAGGAAGGTGAGTAGGCAATCAAGCGCCACTTCCACGCCGAGGGTGCGGCCGCCGAAGCAGGCGATATTGGCGTCATTATGCGCCCGCGTCAGCCTCGCTTCGGTGGTGTTGTGCAGCACGGCGGCGCGGATGCCACGGTGGCGGTTGGCGGTGATGGCCATGCCAATGCCCGAGCCGCAGACCAGCACGCCGAAGCGGACGGCGCCGCTGGTGAGGGCCTCGGCCACGGGGCGGGCGTAATCGGGGTAATCGACGCTCTCGCTGCCATCGGTGCCGAAATCGGTCACCTGATGGCCGGCGGCGCGCAGCGCGGCCAGGAGTTGGCGCTTGAGGTCTAGGCCGCCGTGATCGGCGGCGATGGCGAGGGAGAGCGGCGACATGCAATGGGGCTTACCATAGCAAGGCCGGGGCGCGAAATGCCCCAAGGGCGGGCCAAGGGGCGGGCCAATTGGCGCGGGCGTGGCATGCGGCGATGCGCCTTGGGGTGAGCCGCATGGGTCGGGCTGAACGCCGTTTTATTGATTCTGTCGAGAAAAAGGCGATTTTTACATTGTTACAGTG
>NZ_JBBARU010000099.1:0-9809 GCF_040399605.1 Rhodovarius sp.
CCAGCGTCCTCGACCTGCCCGCAGTCCCTGACAGCGCGCTGGTCGTGCTGCCGGCGCCGCTGGTGGAGAAGGCGCTGAAGGAGTGCGCCGCCAAGGGCATCCTGCATGTACAGGTGCTGTCCTCCGGCTTCGCGGAGGAAGGCGGTGAGGGCGTCGCCATGCAGGCACGGCTGATGGAGATCGTGCGCGAGAGTGGCATGCGCATCACAGGTCCCAATGCGCTGGGTAGCATCAGCCCGCCGGACGGGTTTTTCGGCACCTTCTCCAGCCTGCTCGCCACAGCGCGGCCGGGGCCGGGCCATGTCGGCGTGGCCACGCAGAGCGGCGCCTATGGTTCGCACATCTACGCAGTCGCGGGGTTCCGCGGCATCGGCATCAGCCGCGCCATCGCGACGGGCAATGAGGCCGATCTCGATGTGGCGGCCTGCATCGACTACCTCGCCGATGATCCAGGCACGCGCGTCATCTGCGCCTCGCTTGAAGGCTGCAAGGATGGTGCGGGGCTGCGGCAAGCTTTGCTGAAGGCGGCGGCCGCGCGCAAGCCGGTGATTATCATGAAGGTCGGCAGCACGGAGGAAGGGGCTGCGGCGGCGGCCACCCACACCGGCTCGCTCGCCGGTGAGGATCGCATCATCGATGCCGTGTTCCGCGAATGCGGCGCCTGGCGCGCCTCCTCCATCGAGGAGATGCTGGACATCGCTTATATTTGCTCCATCGCGCCGCTGCCGCCCTCCGATGGTGTAGGCATTCTGAGTGTCTCGGGCGGGCTTGGCGTGCTGATGGCCGATGCGGCGATCCATGCGGGGCTGAAGGTGCCGCCCATGTCGCCCGATGTGATGGCGCGCATCCTGGAGATCCAGCCCGTCGCGGGCGGGCGCAACCCGATCGACACCACGGCTCAGCTCAACGGCCGCATGCATATCTTCGAGAGCATCAGCCAGGCGATGATGCAGGGCGCCGAATTGGGTTCGATGCTGTTCTACCTCGCGCATCTCGGCCGCAACGTGCCGCGCTTCCCGCCGCTGGAGCAGGCACTGACGGCGCTGCGCCAGGGCTTCCCGGATCGCCTCGTCGTCGCGGTGATGACGCATGTGGATGAGATCCGTCTGAAGCTGGAGGCGGTCGGCATTCCAGTCTTCGAGGATCCGACGCGGGCTGTGCGCGCCGTGGCGGGGGCTGCGCATTTGCGGCGCTTGCAGGCCGCGGCCACCGCAGTGCCCGAGGTGCCGCGCGCGGCGACGCGCCTGACCGGGCCGATCCATGAGGCTGCGGCGAAGGCCCTGCTGGCGGAAGCAGGTGTTCCGGTGCTGCCCGAGCGCGTCTGCACCACGGCCGAGGAGGCGGTGCAGGCGGCGGCTATGCTCGGCTATCCGCTCGTCATGAAGATCCTCTCGCAGGATATTCCCCACAAGACGGAGGTGGGTGGGGTGCTGCTCAACCTTGGCACGGCGGAGGCGGTGGCGGAGGGCTTTGCCGAACTCATGCGGCGTGTGCGTTTGCACAAGCCACAAGCCCGGCTGGAGGGTATTCTCCTCACGCCCATGGTCTCCGGCGGTGTGGAGACCATCATCGGCGTGCAACGGGATCCTGTGTTTGGCCCGGTGGTGATGTTCGGCCTGGGCGGCACCTCGGTGGAGCTGTTCAACGACGTCGCCTTCGCCTCCGCGCCGCTGACGCTTGAGCGCGCCGAGGCGCTGGTCGCCAGTGTCCGAGGCGCGCGCCTGCTGGAGGGCTGGCGCGGGGCGGCCGCGCTGGACCGCGCCGCGCTGGTGGCGGCGCTCTGCGCCATCAGCCGCTTCGCCGTCGCGCATTGGGAGGAGGTCACCGGGGTCGAGGTGAATCCCTTCCTGGTGCAGGCGAAGGGCGGCCAAGCGCTGGATGCTCTGATCGCCCTGGAGGGCGATCAGACACCGCATTGAGGGCCGCTGCTACTCGGGCTGGCAGTTTACGCTGCGCAGCAATTCCGTCGCGCGGTTGATCTCGGTGGCGATTAGCCTCCACAAAGCCGCGCCAATCTGCCGCGGACCACGTAGCCATGTCGGAGCGGCCGACGGCGTCGATGTATTGGCCGGCGATGTCGCCGGCTGCCGTCATGGCGGCGGCTTCCTGGTCATTGGGGTCAACCATGCGACGCTCCGGCCAGAGGCTGAGACAGAGGGGAGAACAACTGGGCGCGGTCCAGTGCACCCGGAGCGAGCGCGCTGGATGCCAACACAGCCAGTGCCTGGCAGGGCGCGAGCAGGTTCGGCATTTCACGAGTCCTGCTGCTTCCTAGCCGCCGCTTCGGCCTTCTTGCGCTCACGCCAACGTCGGCACGCCTCGCGCGCCTTCTCGGGGTCCGCACTACGCCGCGTGCGCTCCTGCTCGCGTACCTTCTCTCTGTTCGCGGCCTTCCAGCGGTTATTCATCTCTCGCGCCCTCGCCGGGTCTGCCTCGCGTTTCAGTGCCGTTGCCGCGATGACCTTCTCCGGGTTCGCAGCTCGCCAGCGGCGGCACGCCTCGTTCGCCTTCTGCTGATTGGTCGCATAGCGCGCGCGGTTCCGTTCCCGCGCCTTCTCTGGGTTCGCCGCGTATTTTTGCCGCGCCCATTCGCGCTGCCGCGCCCTCCTACGCTCTGCCCTCTCATCCAGCGTCTGCGGATGCGTCGGTGCGACTGGCGGTGGGAGCGTCTTCCATGGAGGTGGGCGACGCAGGCGGCGAGACGCTTGGCGATGCTGAGGCGGGCTTCGATCTCGCGCAGCGCCACTACGCCGCTGTCTGACTAGAGCTTGCCGCAGACCGGAGATAGGCCGGGGAGTGCGGAGAGTAGATTCAATCTTGGCGGACATGGCGTCTGAGATCTATAGGGTTGAGGTCTCGCAACCAAATCCTATTGCCGATCAATCGTTGCGCCATGTCAGCTAACCTTGATGAATAATCCGGGTTAGTATTCCGCGGGAAGCATGGCCATCATATGCTCTCCCTGGCCGATCATCAACAGCGTGATCTCTGCCAAGGTGAAATCGGTGTAGTTCATCTCCTGCTGCACCATGAGTGTGTTTGTGTTGCCATCCTGCATTACGACCATTAAGTCGTTGTCAGAGAAGCTACCGGGCAGAGCCAGCACTCATGTAACATACTTTGCCTCCGCCACACGCGGTATGACCAAAAGGGCACCCGTCTTGCAATGCGCATGCAGTTTTGACGTATTCGCGAACCATGTAGATCGCTCACTTACGAAGGTTCTACTGATTCACATTGTGTTGCCAGACTCCAAATAACATTCCATACTCGCTAAGTGGCAATTATTTGCGCCTTTGACACTACCGATTTGATTGCATCATCTGTTCATATCCAAGGCGGATAGAATCACTGGCAACACTGAATTCACCTCGGAATGGATAATCCATGAGTGAAATTAAACACACAAGCGTAGCCATTGTTGTTGATAGAATGGTAACACCAGATACTTGCATAACAATGGAAACATTAAACATTAATAGCAATGTAAGACTAATAAACCAGCCCATAAAAAGCGTAAACCAAAAGAAATTAGGAATATTCGCAAAGGCGCTAAAAATCCGAAGCCTGCGAGCTAACACAAACTCGGTGAAATTACTCAAAGTCTGTGCATGCATTAGCTCTTGGCCGGTTGTCTGAGGCTCAAAGCTACCAAGTACCTGATTGATAGAGGCGACCCGACCCGCGCCCGCCGTAAGATCGTTACCTTTTCGTATTGCTGGTAACTCCTCTTCCACAACATGCCGGACATATTCACGCAGTACGGCCTGCAATTCTGCTCTCATGGGTTCCGGATACAATGAAAAATTACGGTACAAAATAGTTATGAACGCTGCTTCCTTTGTTATTGCGTCTTGAGCAGAAGTTTGATTTTGATGGCTTGAAATAGCCAATGAACCAATCATTATCCCAAAAATAATGCCCACATAACTGAGTATGGGATCCAATATATTGTTGCGGTCTGTGTCTAATCTTAACAAATAATTCAATGCAGTACGAAATAAAATCACACAAAAAATACCCGAACCAACAAAAAAATTAAAAATATACAATAAGTAATCCAGATTGGAAAATCATGAACCCATGAAAGCATTAAATAACCTCCATTTTATTTTGATGTCATAACGGGCGGGATTAGATCAGATTTTGGTGAAATTTCAAGAGGCGGTTTTGTACATTTCGCGAAAACAAGGCTGTTGCTTGACCGACGCGCTGCGCACGGAATGCGCATCGCTGCCGCTCGACGAGGCCGCCTGGTACACGGAGTTTCGCGCAAGTCCGTTCGGAGACCACGCATACACGGTTCGGGAGCGCACCACGCTCCGCCCGACGGTCGAGGTGAACGGGATGTGGGGCGGCTATACGGGGCAGCGCGACAAGACCGTCCCGCCCGCCGAGCGGCATGCCAAGCTCACCATGCGCCTCGTCCCCGGCCAGGATCCGGCGGCAGCGCAGGCGGCAGTCAAGGCGCATCTCGAGCGCCACGCCCCGCCCGGCGTGACGCTGGAGTTCAGCTATAGGCCGGGCGGCACCCGCGCCTATACGCTGAGCGCGGACCATCCGCTGCGTGCCGCGGCGGCGGCCGTGCTGCGCCGGGAAAAGGGGGCGGAGCCGGCGGTGATGCGGCTGGGTGGCACGGTGCCGATCACCACGCTGTTTCAGGAGCAGCTGGGCATGGACCGCCTGATGTTTGGCTTGGCCAGCCCTGACGAGGACGCGCACGCCCCGAACGAGTTTTTCCGCCTCTCCTCGCTGGAAGAGGGGCTGCGCCTCTGGCCTTTGTTGTTGACCGAGCTTGCGGGGGTACCGCCTGAAGCCTTCCGGCGCACCGCCTAAACGGCCACCGCGGCATGGGTTCCGGGTCAAGCAGGCTCGCCGGCGAACTCAATCAGCCCGCGGAAGCGCCGTCACGGCCCGATACCGCTGACCATACGGCGCCGGCCAGGCAGGAAGACCGCGGTGACACCGATGTTGGACGGCGTCACGCCGCTCCCGAAGCACGCCGACCCGGCGCTGGTGAAGGCACTGGCGCGCGCGCACCGGTACCAGCGCATGCTGGATCAGGGGCGCTACGCGTCCATCACCGAGATGGCAGACGCGGCGCGAATCGAGCGGGGCTACCTGGGCAGCCTGTTGCGGCTGACGCCGCTGGTACCAAAGCTCGTCGAGGCTATCCTCGATGGGCAGCAGCCTGAGGGTGTGACGCTGCCGGGGCTGATGGACGGATTTGACATAGTTTGGCCGCTTAAGCATTAGTTGGACTGAAGCTATCATCGAATAGCGCTAAATGCAGTAGGGCCGCGATGGTCGGCCCGTCCTTTACACGCGTCGCTGTCATGCTGCGCGTTCGATGCTCTCAACAATAACTGTCCTTGTGAGGCCGTCGATTACTACCTCCGTTTCGTCTTCAGCTCGCAAGCCCATAATGGCCTCGCCAAGTGGGGACGTCGGTGCGATGCGGTCTCGCCCGTTGGCGGTTCCGTCTGCGACGATATGGAGCTTGAGTGCCCGCGCCTTTCCATCGCCATAGCGGATAGAAACCGAATCCCCTGCACTGACGCGGACATCTTGGGCGTGCCCTGACATCGGGGGAAGCGACTCGCTCGCGCTCTCGAAAAGCGTCCCCTGTTGAGAAGGGAGGCTTGCTGGCTCGCGGTCTTCCGTCAGCTTTAGACCATGCCTAACAGTTCGGAATTCGACGGGCAGCACATCACCCGCGGTTGACATTCCAATTGGGGAGATACCCCTCGCCTTGAGTGTTGTGACCAAGTCGCTAAAAATCGAATCCTTGGCACTTTCCCATTCCGACGCCCAGCAGCGCCAGAATGTCCAGCCGACCCGCTCCAGCGCCTTTTGACGCTTAACGTCATGTGCCCAGCGCTCGGGCCCATGAAAAGAATCGCCATCAAGCTCGACCGCAAGACGACGATCATTCTCACCTTCCACAACGAAGTCGATGCGATAGCCGCCGGCCGGTACTTGCGCACGAATGCGATATCCGGACTGTAATAGGCGCTGTCCTACGTCTCTCTCAAACTTCGATTCACAGAGTGCGAGGACATCGTTAGGCTGGCCAATCCGTCCGCCGGCCATTGGATCCTGGAAGTGGCGTAGAACTTCCAGCTTGATGTCGCCTTCTTTGAGCATCGACGGCGTCACCGAGCGAACGAGCACCATCCTGTCGCGCGCGCGGGAGAGGGCTACATTGTAACGCTGCTCGTAGAGGCGGCTGGATTGCTTGGAGGCTGTATCGCCATCATGCACCATTGAGAGGAAGATGATGTCGCGTTCCTGCCCCTGGAAAGTAGCAGCATCACCGCACATGATGTGATGGTCGCTCATGGTTTCCGGATCGACCGCGTGAATGAGCCGGTCGTAGATGAGCTTTGCCTGCTTATCAGCGTGTAGAGAAATCACGCCAATGCTGCGCTTCCCCGAGGCATTCATGACGGGATCGGCAATGGCGCGCTTGATTTCTTCGACGATGTATACGGCCTCAGCATCATTCACATCGCCGCGCCGTTTCCCATCCTCGACAAGAACATCGATGAGTGGCGGATCCAGACGTTCGCTCGGCTTCGGTAGTCGGAGCGGCACGAGATGACCGCCGTAGAAGCGGGCTGAGAAGCGGATGATGGGCTCGACACACCGGAAATGCTCCCGAAGGACGATCACCTTGCCCGGGTACATCATCCCCCCGAGCTCGTAGAGTGAGGTTGCCGGATCGATTTGCTCTGCGAGTGGCTGTCCGGTGAGGTAGGTTGTACGCAGCCGGTTCACCACAGCTTCTTCGATCCCAACGGAGACAGGGCTCACTTGGCGATCGTCGCCAACAATGAGCAGCTTCTTGCCGCGAAGCACCACGGGAAGGGCCGAGATGTTCGACTGGCTTGCTTCGTCGATGATGACCAGGTCGAAGCTGCCAAGGTCTGGCGGTAGCTGCTCCGCCACCCGCCATTCAGGCATGATCCAGCAGGGGATCGCTTTGACGGCCTGCTGCAGACTGTCGCGTAGAATTCGCCGCTGGCGCCCGGCGGTTTTCGCGCCTGCTGTCTTCGGCAATCGGGTCAATGCAGACAAGAATTTCCGAAGCGCAGCCTGTACATTTTCAGTCAATCGGTTGCGCAGCCCGAGATAGGTCATCAGTTCGATCGCATCTAGAAAGCGCCTCTCCCGGCTTGCTACCAGCTCTGCGCGTTCAGTTGTCAGTGCTTGCACTTTCTCTCGGTTGGCAACTCGGGCGAGGAAGCCCTTCGCACGCGCGTGATCCCATGTATCCTGCCAATCAACCGGCAACACTTCGTCTGGCTCGCTAGCAACTTGTCGCTGAATTTGCTCGGCCCAGGCAGCCGCCCCGCTGGCGCGGACGAAGCGTGCCAGGGCAGCAAGCCGCTGGAGGTCATCTCGCAGCTTGCCGACCCGGTCCGCTTCGCGCTGCACATCCCGCCAAAGGTCGGCCGCCTCAGCGTCAGAGAGGCCAACCGCCCCCAGCCCGTCGGCGACTTGCTGAAGCGCCTCACCGATCTGGCCCCCGATGAGAAGCCCATCTTCGCGAAGGCGATCGCGCAGGCTCTCGGCTGCCAAAAGATCGGCGTCACCGAGATTCGCCCGCAACGCGGGGATGGCAACTGAGATGTCGATACGGATGATGACGGCATCAATGTCGAGGCCGTATGGGAAAAGCGCCTGGAGCCGAGCAGACCGCGCCTGCGCATCGGCGGCCAAAGCGAGCATTTCCGCCAGGAGCTTGCCAAGTTGTCCCAGAGCATCCCGCGATGCCGTTTGCTCTTCAGGCAGCCGAGTAAGGCTGTGTTGCGCTGCAAGCGCATTCCAGCGCGCGACGAAACCGCGGACCTCGCGGCGCCAGCCGTGCAGTTCCGCAAGCTTCGACCATGCCACTGCGTCCCGAGGCGGCTCAGCGGCAATCCGCGAGGCTTTAACTGCATCCTTGATCGGATTGCTGCCAAATCCCTTGAAGAAGCCGAAGGCCGGCCTGCCTGCCGCCAGGTTCGCCAATGCCTCGCCCAACCGGTCCCCTTCGGAGATTTCTGGCAGTTCCAGTGCATGCGGCGCCAGCGCCTCTCCCCGCTGCGCAAGGCGTGCCGCCTCGTCGAGCATTGGCCGGAGAGCGTCCGCCGAAAATCGGTGCTGATGCCGACCACCGGCGAGCGCGCCCCATGCCTCGCGCATCCATTCGTAGGCGCCCGTGGAGTCGTGCCAAGCGACCAGGCGTTCCAGCCATGCGAGCAACACCGCCGGCTCACCCGCGTGGGCGGCAGTTAGATCAGGCCGTGGAAGACTTCCGTCGCGTTCGCGCTGCCGGCGCTCTCCCGCTTCTCGGAGCGTCCGGTGGGCTGCGACCAAAGCGCCGAGTGGCGGGAGGCCATCTGATCCCGATGGAAGGTGGCCTGCCCCATAGGCAATATCAGCTCCGAGGCGACGGCGTAGCGATCGGACTTCGGAGATCTCCGCTTCGCCGAACTTCGGCGCATGATTGGCCGCGAGATCGAGGCTGTCGGGGAACCAGGAGTGCTTAGTCCCCTGTTGGGCCACCCAGGCCGCGATATCCTGGGGCAGCGCCTCCGTGCCACGCCACGGCACTCGGTCAAGGTTCGCCCGTGCGATCTGCTCGAGCTCTATGTCAATCTCGGCGACACGCCCATCTTCGCGGCGGATCACCCGCAGCAACTCCTCAGCGCGCTGCCTGGCCTCGCGAGGATTGATCGACTGCGCCCGCTCGGCCAAGGCCGACACGGCTTCTTCCAGTTGACGAGCACCCTCCCGGTCGCTGTGTGTCACGGCGATGGTGAGGTCACGCAAGCCCGGCGGTAGCTTGTCCCGGATGGCACTCAACGCCTCCGCCGTATGAGCAGACACGAGCACGCGCTGCCCGGTCGCCATTGCGTGGCCGATAATGTTCGCGATGGTATGGGTCTTGCCGGTGCCCGGTGGACCCTGCACGACGACGCCGAAAACATCCTTGTCCTGCAGTCGCCGCGCGATCTCCTCCTGCTCCTCATTGGCGGGCAGCGGAAAGAACAGCCAGTCCTTCGCTTTCGGGGCTGCAACGTCGCCGCCGCCACTGCCTGACCAAGTCCCGGTGCCGGAACCTCCCGCGAGCCCATCCAGTGTGCTCAGATTGAAGGGGGCGGCGTCTTCAGGCGCCACGTCAGGTGGCGGCAGAACGAAGCGGCGAGCCGTCTCCGGTAGTTCCTTGCCTTCCGTCGAGAGGGCGTCGATCTGCCGCCGGATGTCGTCACGCAGGATGTCCTCGCGGCGTGTCCGTACGATGATGCAAAACCCCTGTCCGATCCGAAGAGCCTCCCCGGCCGGGCCGAGTTCTTCATTGGGCGGCAAAACGGTTCCGCTGGCATCGAGGCGCGCTGCGCAGGTCTCGAGGACACCGAGGAAGCTGGCTGGCTGAAATGGGCTGAACGCGAGGTCTGGATCCTTGGAAATACGATCCAGTCGCGCCGTCATTTCGCGCTGCAAATCTGCTGCACCTGGAATGCTGAGGTCCAGAAATGCGCGAAGCGCGCTCGTAGTGGGCACGCCACGGGCAAGGATCGAGAGGTTGCCGTTGGTCTCGTCCAGCTCGAACTCGGCCCGCTGTTCGATCAGCGGTAGATTGATGCGGCGCCCGCCATGCTGCCAGCGCGCCAGGCCGATTCCGACCACCAACTCCAAACCGCCTTCGCCACCAGCGGCAGCTATCTGGGCCTGTGCCTTGTATAGCGCGCTGTAGAGTTCAATCGTGAACCGCCCCGGGTTTGTCGGAGGCCTCAACTCTTGAGAGGCTCTACCGATGA
>NZ_JBBARU010000100.1:0-9683 GCF_040399605.1 Rhodovarius sp.
GAAGTTATCAAACAGCCCCACACGGGAGCCGGCCATGGGCCGGGCTCCTAGTCCCTGTGAGACGCGTGCGCGAGGAGGCGGGTGGTGCAACGGTGAGGCAGTGGTGCGGTCGGTGACGAGGCGGTCGGTAGGCAGGTTAAGGTCGTGATTGTGCATTGTTCTGGATAGGTCCCTTGGGAGGGTAGGGTGGGTGTTTGGTGGCCATGTCTCAGCATCATAGATGCTTCATGTTGGCTGCCGGATTGAGGTACTATCTGTCTGTTTCTGCGACGAAACGGTGACGGTGTCACCTAGAAGGGTATGAGGATGGCAAGATTGAGCTGGACGTCCGCGAATGGCAGTCCCCGGGCGTCCGCGGCTTCGGAGAAGCGGACGGTCGCGGCATCGCCGCGGTTGAGGGCGATGATGCAAGCTGTCCAGCCGTGTCCGTTGTGCTCGAGGCACGGGTATGTGGGCCAGCACACGGCTGGCACGCGGACACGTCGGCCCATTGCGTTTGCGGAGGTGAGCGGAGAGCTGTCAGGCGGCGGCGGCGTCTCTGCGGCGTCTTCTGCAGTCACGTCCATGTTGTCCAACACGTGACGTGCGCGCGCGGGAATGGTGCCACCGTAGGCGTGCATGAGGGCTATGTTCCCTTCGCTGTTGCAAATTTTTGGAATGTTGGCGACTTGGATGGAGTCAACGATAGCCTTCTCAGCTTGGTTGACCCAATTGATATGGAGCGAGGTGCCATGCCGCGCGTAGATCTTAAGTGACTCTGGGCTCGCCCATCGGCAAATCATTTGGATGACGTCGTCACTGGCCCCCGCCGCCTTTAGAGCTGTTGCGAGCCCGGAGCGCAGCGAATGCCAGGAGTAGCAGGCGGCCACCTTTTCGCCATACAGCTTTACGAGAGCGACGTGCAACAGCGAGTCCATGAAGGCGTGCGTGTAAGGCTGACCATGCTCGTTGGCGAAGAGAGGCGTGGTTTCGCGGGCGAGGCCACGCGCTGGGCGGTCAATCTCGATCTGCTGGATTATGAAGCCTGCACTGTTGGGGTCCGAGGAGTAAGAGATCGCGGAGGGAAAGGGTGAGTGTATCTCACCAAACTGGTCCGTTTTCGACCTCGGCGGCGCAATGAGGATTGTGTCGCCTGGGCGCAGGGCGGCTAACTGTGCTGGCGTGGGGTCCGAGACGTGGACTCCTGCAATGATGTATGTCACGTCATGGCGCGTGACGTAGCAGATCTCGCCCGAGGGGTGAGCAACAAACTCGGCTAGTCGATGACCGGTGCGCCAGCCGAGGCTGAGCATGCCTCGAAAGGCCCATCCAGCGTAGGTATTCGGATCGTAATTCGTAGTTCCGAGCCGTGCGGCGCCGAGCTGGACGAGGGCCTGCACCATACTGAATTTCATCGGCTCGCGCCGGTGTGGCATGAGTGAGTGGGCCCCATGGACGCTGACGAAGGCCCGTAAGAGGCCATTGAGCTCACCCTGCACGACTTTTGCAGCCGGCAAAAGGATCTTCCACTTTCGAAAGATGCGTATGAGGGCGAGCACGTAGGCAAAGGCGCTCCGCGGCTTGGCCCACTGGCAGCCGCGGCGGCCTTTCATCTTGGGGTAGATGAAGAGCAAGAAAGTTGCCATCAGAGTGCCCACCTCGCCGGGGTGGTCGCGCACCTGCTGGGCAGACAGGAGGGGGTCGAAGCCAACGAGCTCGGCGAATTGCTCCCAGTGGCTCCATGTGGCTTCGTCCTTTCGGCGCGTGCCGTGGGCCGTGCCAAAGTCAGTGAGGTCAGAGGCATGCTGCAGCAGGGCTGCGAGCTGGCCAACACTGTGATTAGCCCCAAATCCGAGGTTGGCAAAGCTCGCCGCCCGCCGGTTCGACTGCGCCGTCGACGCGGCGTGCAGAGCTTCGGCCGCGGCGGAGGTACGTACAGGCGCGCGCGGCAGCGCCATGAGTCGGAGCTTGCCAATCGTGGTCAGCGTCAGCTCCCCCCGCCGGACCGCCTGCGGTCGCGCCCGCACTGCAACGGAGCTGGTGCGCGATTGTTTCGGCTCGAGCACAGCCGTGGGCGGATGCTTGATGGGCGGATGCCTTGCTCGAGGCAGCAGAGGCTTGCCCGCGCCCGCCGCCAAAGCCGCCGGCTGTTGCAGCTTTTCGGCGAGGCGCTGTGATATCGCGGCGAGGCGCTGTGATATCGCAGGTTGTGGGGGCATCGCTGCGGGCCCTACTCGAATTGGGGCAGCCGTATTGCCACCTAGGGCACTTGCCAGGCGACGCGAGAGCAAAGGCCCCGTCGGGCATTGCCTCGCCTGTGCCGGTGCGTGGCCCATCCTGGCTTGCAGCTTGGCGCTAAGGGTAGCGACCGCGTCACCATCCTCGTTTGCTGCTGAGTGTCGACCGAGGCCGAGCATCGCCGCGGGGATGACTGGATCGCGTCGCACGTAGCGTTGAGGTTGAAGGCGCACCCCGATGGCGCGCGCCGTTCGCGCAAGGGTGTGCAAGATGTCCAGTGCGGCCTCTGGTACCTGGATCTGAAGCGGCCGTATATTCGCCGCTCGACAGAGCAAGCGGAAGCGCTCGAGGAGGTTCCGCGAGACAGCGTCGCCGAAGACGTTCGTGTCGCCGCCGATGTGCTGGACGTCCGCGACGGCCGCCACGTCGTTGTACCGCTTGTTGCGCAAGAAGAGGTGGTGGGCGAGCGAGAGCATGGGGCTGTGCGCGCGATGTCGTGAGAGGACAAAGGGCGTGGCCAGGGCGTCACTCTGGAGTCGAATCCGGCGCGCATGCGCTAGGTAGGGTGCGAACACGATGGCCCCGACGCACGTGGCGCACAGCTCGAGCACGGTGATGTGGAGATAAAGGAGCCATTCCATTGGGATCTCCACATGCCACCACAGCCCGTGACAGAACCCTCCAAGGCCAGGCGGTACACTGTCGGTTGCAGCGTCTGCCGTGACCGTGAATATGACCGCTAGGCCGAGGTTGATTGGCTCAGCCTGCCTGCGGATTGCGGCTGTCATCGGCGCCCCTCCCGATGTCACAAGCAGCTCTCGGTGACGCAGGAGCTGCTCGCACTGGAAGGGAGTTGGTCGGATCAACGTATTCGGCCCCCCTTGTAGCACTCGGCGAGAGCCGTGCGGCTCGTAAAGCCCGTACATGCACGAAGTTCTCGTGTGATAGACGTAGCGCAGGTGCTCAAGCATGCCAATGAGCGCCCTGTAATCCTGGAAGGACAGCCCGTGCGTGAGCAGCTCGTTGATGCGCTCGATTGTGCGCAAGAGCTTGGCTTTGGGAATGAGCACGAGGCCGAGCCCGGCGAGTAGCAGGACGCCAAGCCAGGGTGCCCACGTGCCCAGATGGCGCTTCTCGTGGATGGCCATCTTGAGCCTCATGTCAGTCACCAGGCGCATCCAGGTAGACAGAAGGCGAAGTGCTCGGTCTCTTCCGACCACTCCGAAGATGGGATCATCCGTGTACATGTGCACGACGTACAGTCGGGTCTGCAGGTCTGCGCTCCGGATTCGACGGCGGATCTCGCGCCACGCTACTGCCTTTGGTCGCTCATCTGGAGGCGCACTTTGTTCGGCGAGATCCATATCTTCGCGCATTATGGAGAGGATTGCTTCGCTGAATCGCTGGGCGATATTGGAGGAGGGCGACGCGCCGAAGCCCAGACGACGCTCCGACACAAAGAAGAGGCGCTCGCCCACCGGTCTAGGATTGTGCACCTCGTCTGCGTGCAGAAAGACGATCCCGAGCTTCCACCAGTCTTCAGAGGCGATGGCAAGTTGATTGAAATAGTCCTTGGCGTCGTCGCCGAACACGTACAGCGGCTCGTCCAGGTGTCGCGCCGTGGCGAGGAGGATCGAGAGGTCGTTCATGATCATACCGAGATTGGGCTTGATCTCTTGGGGCCGCAACGAGGGTGAGCCCAGCAGAGCGGGATTCGCCAACCCACGCTCGTGAAGGTACTTCAGCCAAGGCGGATCATGCCGTAAAGTAAACCACACGGGCAGATGGCGGATGCGCGAGGCCACGTTGATCGAGATCGCCTGCAGCCCTCCTTCGTCGAAGGTAGGCTTGCGTGGGCCGCCACACTCAGTGGTGCGGCGGTAACGCTCCTCAAGCTTGCGTGACGTAGCGCCCTGCCCGTTTAAGTAGATGGGCCAGAACGGGAGGTCCTCGAAGAACTTGTACCAACCAGGCTCGCTCAGTCGATATAGCTCCTTCCTGACAGATTCGAATCCTTTCGGCAGCGAGATCAGGTGGGGAACCAAGATTGTCTGGAGCTCTACATCGGCTTCGAAGCGAATACCGTCGAGGATATTGGCGACTAAGTTCTGGTCAGGGTACCCTTCCAATCTGCGCCGGAGGAAGGCAAGATCGAGATTTGACTCGTTCGGGAGCGTCACGTCCAACGGCACCGCGCAAGCGCTGCGTTCGAACGTCAGATCCCAAATTTGCCCTCGCGCCCACGGCAGCATCGCCGCCTGCCCCAGTGCAATGGCCTGCGGCCGGAGCAGCTCGCAGTTGAGCTGCTTCAACTCAATGCAGCGTAGCTGGGCCAGCGCCTTGCCCAGCCAAGTATGGACGCGTACACGCGCCTGCGGCGTTAGCAATTCCATGGCTGATCGCACACAGTGCGGCGGGACGGCCGGCAACTGGCTGGGCATGCGCGGTAGATAGGCAGTGACCGCCGGCGCGTACACCGGCGCGAAGGGCAACGCCAAGAGGTCAACCGCCAACATGTCTGGCAATCGGACCTGCACCAAGTCGAGCAGCTCTTGGGGCGGCGGGCGAATCCGCTCGGCCCACCCCTCGAGGAGTGGGTCGTCACTGGCTAGAAGCGCGTCGCGCAGGAGCTGTTGATGACCGGCGTCACGTTGGAGCCAATAGCCCACGGTAGAGTAGGCGTAGGTCACCGCTCGAAGTCCGACCATACTCGCCATCGGGACTGCTCCTAAACGAAAGACCGGATGAGTCCGCTCCCCCTCATGCATCAGGTCGGCCGTGTGGGTGACGGGGCCGACGCAGGCAGCTACGCTAGCGAGTGCGCGCGCGGCCGGGTCATAAAGCGGCGTGCCCATCAGGCTGGCCAGCGTGCACCACATGAGCGTGGAGCCCATACTGCACAGGTGTCGCCTCCTGCTCGCTGAACGCACAACGGCTGCCGCCACAGGCACAAAGGGGAGTAAGCATACGCCTAGGCGCGGCCCGTTCTCTCCGTACTGGCCGATCATGAAGGTGGTCGCGGCCGCTTCCGTCGTGAAGGCGAGCTCGGCCCAGAGCTCGAGCAGCCGCATCGGCACAGAGCGTGCGGATGAGAGGGGCAACTCTGCTCCTAGAACTTGGTAACCGTTCACGTGAGCGAAGATGAGTGGTTCGATTAGGGCGGTGATGAAGAGGAGCACGACGCCTTGCGACGTCAGCGCAGCAAAGGTCACCAGATGCGCAAACGTTAAGTGTTCCATTCTGGTCGTGTCGGCCTGCTCGAAGGAGGCCGGCGCTGCCCCCCGCATATCATCAGCGACGTTAACGACCGTCTCCGAGCTGCGTAATCTGCGCTGCTCTGCAATGTCTACCTCGATACCCTCGTCGCGTAGGCGAAGGCGCAGCGTTCGCGCGATGCCGTCGGCGTGGCAGCGCTTCGGGAAGCACCAGCACATCAGGCGCAGCGATTCGCCTGCCCGCAGGCGTGCTTCGGCTGCGCCGAGCGCGTCCGCGAGCCCCTGGCGCGCCGCTAGCTTCCTGAAGCGCCCGTCGACGCGTAGCCGGTGCTTCGCCGCGATCGCGTCTAGATTGGCGCCGGTCGGGTCCTTGAGGAGTTCGTCGAACGCGAAGCATACGGCGTCACGGAAACGCTCGTCGCATCCATCGGCGCCCATTGGGAATGGATTACCACAGGCCGTCTGCCGGTCCACGCGCAGGTCCTGGACGCCAGGTGGCAACCGTGCCGCCGGCCCTTTCGTACCCAGATTACCCACGGAGACAGAGGGTCGAAGCGCCCGGGTGATCTCGGAGATAGGCACCTCGGCTAACCCCGCTCCACGCGCAAAGGGGGCATCAGGCGAATCACAATCAGCGGGACAATCGATTGGTCCGACGAGAGACCGAGATCCACCGCTCCCTCCGTGCCACGTGTCCCCCTCACGTGCGCATGCGCCCCCTTCGAGCACGTCTTCTAGTGAAGGGGCCGAGTTCGGAGGCGCAAGAGTGGTGGATTCGCCAAACCCCGGGCGTTGCAGCCCGAGCGGTGGGCCATCGGTGGCGTTTGGGTGTAAGGACACGTCACCCATCTCGGCGTCACCGCCCCCGCGCCGGCGAAGGGCCATCCGAGGCTGACTCGGGACCTTCTCGGGGCTGGCGGCAACATCGGTGGTACAGCGAAGTGTAGACCACGTCGACCGAGACGGTATCGGCCACTCGTTGCGAGTGGAATCTCCAGGGCTGCGCGATGGTTGAGCCCCACTCGCTGTTGTCGAAAGACTTAGCGGTAGAATAGATCCGGAGATTAGGCCTGAGACGAGCTTCCCAGGCTCATGATGTCTCGAGTAAGGCCAGCCTGAGACGAGCCGAGGAGTACTCGAGGCTCGCGATGTCTCGAGTAAGGCTGCACGAGCCCGTAGGCGTGGAAGTTCAAGAATAGATCCGGAGATCGTAAGGGCGCCGCAAGATGTCGATGATAACTGGCCAGAGACGGGTCTCGAGGGCCGTGGTAAGGTGCCGCACAATGTGGAAAGGAGTACCCATGTGAAGAGGAAGGAAGCTAATAGATACCCAGAGAGGAGATGGTCGCAGAATAGATAGATCAGGAGCAGGCCGCTGGCCCACCCCCAAGCGCATCACTTGATCTTCTGCTTCTTGCTCTTGGGATGCCCTCCGTCATCCTTCTCCGCCGGCACCGACATGTCGCGGCTCACCTTCGCCAAGTTGAAGTCCTTTGGCGTGGTATGCTTCGCCGACGTAAGCGAGGTGTGGCCTTCCTTACCCCAATGAGGGCAGAGTGCCAGCCGATCAGCCCCCTTCTTGATGGAGAGGAGCACGGGAAAGCAGTGATCCTTGTCGAGCGCGTAGTGGCTCCCGATCGCGGCCACGTCATACACTCTGCTGCCGAGCTTCATGTGGGTGGCGTCCGGCCAAGTCGCAGCATTCGGCAGCGAGCCGGGTTTGCCCCCGCCCCGCCCGCCGTCCTCACCACCTCTCCCACCACGGCCCCTGCCCTTGCCTTTGCCGGGGACGACTAACGCATCCGTTACGGTGACGAGGGCGGTGCTGCTCGAGCCTGCGCCCAAGTGGACGCCGGGGAACGAGCGCGGCGTCGAGGCCTTGAACAGGCTCGGGAGGGCCTTGCGGATGTAGACGAGAGGCTTTGCGCCCTTCTTCTTCTCCGCGATGCCGTTGTCATATGGCCCGCCGAACGCGAGGTGGAAGGTGAGCTTGGCCGCTGCCGGCTCCGGGTGGCTCAGCATACGGCCGTGGGCCGCGCTGCATTCAATAAGGGCCTCCTCGAAGAGCATTTGCGCGTGCGGCAGCAAATCCACCTGCTCGAGGTCGCCCTGCTTGCGGATCCACTTGACGTATTCAAGCTGTGTCGTGAAAAGCGCAGCCAGAGTGTAGCCCTCATCGGAGGCTGCCGCCCAGCCCGCCGCAATCATCGTCGCCGTCACCAGAGGGATGCACTCGGAGAGCACCGTCTCGACAATGAATAGCTGCTCCACCGGGCAATTCAGAAAGGGCTCCGACGCGTCCAGATTTGCGAGGGGAAGTGCGCCCCCTGCCCCTGGCTTGCCCGGGAGCTCGTTGAACCAGGAGATCGCCGAGAGGGCACCTCGAAACAGCAGATCGCACTGCGACTGGTGGAAGAGCCAGTTGACTCGCTCTTCGGGCACTTCGCCTCCAATCGCCGCCTGCGCCTTTCCGAGGTATTCCGGCATCGCGCTCAGCGCCTGGAACAGCTGGCTGAACACAACGTGCTTCGTTTGGAGGCACGCTGGGTTTGCAAAGAAGCGATGGACGATGGCGAGCCCCGATAGGCAGGCCGTCTCCAACGCCTCCAGGCGCCCTGCGACCGAGTCCAGGTCGCATTCCGCCACCTCGGCAGCCATCTCGAGGAAGCGCTCGTCCTCGAGGATAGCCCGCCTGAGCGCCGCGTCAGTGACACCCCTGAGCGAGACAGACCTTGACCCCAAGTCCTCCCCCTCTGGTACCAACGCGTGCCGATCAGCTGCCGAAGATTTCCATTCCGCCGCCTCCAAACGGAAGCGGCGCACCATCTCCTCGACCGGCAGGAAGGTGTTCCAACACTGCACGAGGAAGGCAGCGTGTTCCTGCATGAGCACGTCAACCGCGTCCAGGTGATCAAACAGGGATGCCCCATCGCGAAAGCCACGCGCAAAGGGCGCTAAGGTTCGAACGACAGTCGCTCGAGAAGCCCGATTGGGCGCCCGCTGCAGGACAGCATGCAGCGCAGCGTAATCACGCCCGATGTACTCCAGCCGAGCGGTCGTGACCTTATCCTGTCGCGGGATGTCCCCAGAGTAGGAGATCGCATCTATGAGCTCCGCCTCCTTCGAGTCCGTTGAGAAGGAATGGCTACGTAAGGCAAGTGGCAGCAGCTCGAGGGCATCCGAGAACGCTGGGAATTGCCGCGCAGCGGCGGCGTCGCCCACAGAGCTGCTCCTGGTCCCCAGATGCGTGCACAGGCCAGTGAGCAGCGCGTCAGCCACCCCTCGCACATGAGAGGCCGGATCGTTTCGAGCTACTTGCGAGCAGCGGTCGGGTGCAGCCAATCCGAGCGACAAGAAGGCTGCGAACGGGAAGATAGATGTGTTATCCAGCCGAGCCCTCAATTGCACGAGGTGCAACCAGGTGAGCTCCACCGTCCGGGAAGGTGGTACAGCGGCAACTGCGGCCACGCCCGGCACAGGCGCCACCGCCGCGACCGCGGGCCTACCGCGAACTGCTCTCACCGCTGGCACCCCGCGCCTAGCCCTGACGGCGGCCACGGCTGCCACAGCAGGTACTGCGGCGATCCCTGCCACAGGCGCAACTGCGAGCACCCGAGCCGCCCCACCAAAGAAGAACGGCGAGGGAGTCTCCAGATCGCCAACCCCTAGAAGAAAAGGAGAAGGGGAAGGAGCACGCGGCAACGCCGCCTCCAGCTTATCTTGGAGCAGGCGAGTGGAAGTGAAGACCACCGCAAAGACGCCGAGAGATTCGTAGGCGTCGGCGCATTGCCCCAGGAAGCCCGGTGTAACCATCGTGGTAAGCTCGGACATGGCGAGTATGGCGCGCGATGCGACCGCCCCTTCATCCACATGCATCGGAAGACAAAGTACGGCTTGCAAAACAAGAGCGGGGGCCGCCACCTCTCCTGGATGCGCAGGCCCAGCATGGAGCCAGCCCAGGTCGGGCAGCGCGCGTCTTGCCGCGCAGCGAGCGTCCACTCTCAGATAGTCCAGCTCGGGCAACCCCGTCGGCGGAGCGCATCGATTGAAGACATGAGGCACTGCTGGTGGGGCGAGTGGTGCTGCCGGGGCAGCGAGTGCAGGCGCGATCCCTCCTGCGGCAGCCATTGCAAGTGGATGCCGAGCCGAAGGATGCCCTTAGAAGATTGGAACGTAAGGCCTTGTGTGTGTCCCTTGCACGATCAGAGTGCGCGCTCAGCTCACTCTTGACACGACACGAGGGCGAGACGT
>NZ_JBBARU010000101.1:0-9314 GCF_040399605.1 Rhodovarius sp.
ATTGGAAATTTCAACTCAATTGCCTGATGATTGGTCGGTCAATACGCTGTTTATTAATCCAAAATCGACTGACTCTATAAATGAAAACGACATAGTTGCGTTTCGGCGTGGAGATAGCGTTACCCCCAGGGATCGGCTCGCGCTGCGGATGGAGAAAAGGCTAAAAAGCCAGCCTCGGTGACTATTTTAGCCGGCTTGCGCAGCACGGCATCATCAGTCGCGTAGCAATCGAAGGTCGCGCTGTCGATAACGACCAATCGCAGTTCGATCGCTGAAGGCGTGGACCCTCAGGCCCTTGCTGATGAATTCGCCGGGCGGGGACAGGCTGTGAGAGGCCGGCTTGCAGAGCCAGGCTATATCGAACGCATTGACGTCGGAGAGAGGGTTATCGGCACTTTTTGAGACGGGTCCGGCGGGCCCGGCGGGCCAACCACCCGGGCTACGATCCGGCACGGCACCGCAGGTGCGGTGCATATTGTCCCTGCCCATCCTCGCATTCCATGAAAGACCGCTAAAATGACCGGACGAAATATCGAGAAAAATTTACAATATAGCATCGAAATCGCATGGCCTAAAAAGCCTATCCTGCACTACGAATGTACGGTTATTCTATTGATAGTGCCGCAAAAACAATTATATCATTTGCCATTATCGACATTGAAACCGGCGATGATCAATGGAATGACCCAGGCGATATAGATTTGGAGGTTGCAGCGCAGCTGCCAGATGATTGGAAAATTGAAAGTTTTATTCTCTCAGAACCATCCGAGCAAAATTTGACGGCGATGCAGCATATCGTTTTTCGACGCGGCGATCTGGTCACGCCGCGAGACAGGTACAATCTTTGCCGGGCGCAGAACTCAGCCGGCCCGGCCGCATAAGAACCTTTGAAGGCAGGGCGGCTTAAGCCGCCGCCGCCAATTCCTCGGCCGTCACGCTCTTCTCATCAACCTTGGCGAGTTCGAGCATGAAATCGACCACCTTCTCCTCAAAAATCGGGCTGCGCAGATTCTCAATCGCCCCCGGATTCTTCTGGAAGAATTCCAGCACCATCTTCTCCTGGCCCGGGTAGCGCTGCGCCTCGGCATACATCGCCCGGCTGATTTCCTCATTGGCGACCTGAATGTTGTTGGTCCGGCCGATCTCGGTCAGCAGCAAACCCAGGCGCACCCGGCGCTCGGCAATGGCGCGGTAATCGGCGCGCAGCGTCTCCTCATCCTTGCCCACATCATCGCCATCGAGCTTGCCAGCCTTCATATCGGCCTCAACCCGCTGCCAGATGGTGCTGAACTCGCCATCGAGCAGGCTATCGGGCACGGCGAAGGCAGCGCGCTCGGCCAGGGCATCGAGCAGGGCGCGCTTGATGCGCAGCCGGCTCTGCTGGTCATACTCGTTCTGCAACGAGAGCATGATGGCCTCGCGCAGCTTCTCGAAGCTCTCCATGCCAATCTTCTTGGCCAATTCATCATCCATCGCCGGCTTCGAATAGATTTTCAGCGCCTTGGCGGTGATGGTGAATTGCGCCGCCTTGCCGGCTAGGTCCTGCGCGCCGTATTCGGCCGGGAAGGTTACATCCACCACCCGGGTCTCACCGGGGGACATGCCCTCGAGCGGCTCGGAGAAGCCGGGGATAAAGCCCTGGCCGCCCACTTCGATGGGCATATCGGTGCCCGAGCCACCCTGGAAGGCCTCGCCATCGATGGTGCCGACGAAATCGGCCACCAGTACCTCACCGCGGGCGGCGGGGCGGCTTTCAGTCTCTTCCAGCGTCGCCTGGCGGCGGGCAATGGTCTCCAGCGCCTTTTCGATATCCTCATCCGTCGGCGTGGCCTTAAGGCGGGTCAGCGCGATTGAGGCGAAATCGGGCATCGGGATCTCGGGCAGCACTTCCACATCCATGCGGAATTCGAGATCAGCGCCCTCGGCGAAATTCACCAATTCGATCTTCGGCTGGGCGGCGGGGCGCAGATTGCGCTCACTCACCACCTTCTCAGAGGCATCCTGCACCGAGGCTTCGAGCACTTCGCCCATCACCGCCTGGCCATAGCGTTGCTGGATCACCGAGGCGGGCACCTTGCCGGGGCGGAAGCCAGGGATCTTGATGTCCTTGGCGATGGCGGCGAGGCGCTTCGACTTCTGCGCGGCAATGTCGGTGGCCGGAACCACGACGGAATAGGCCCGCTTCAGGCCATCGTTGGAAACTTCGGTCACTTGCATGCGCGCAGGTCCTGCATTTTGTGTGGGTGCGGGTGGTGCGGGCGGAGGGACTTGAACCCCCACGGCTTGCGCCACCAGAACCTAAATCTGGCGTGTCTACCAATTTCACCACGCCCGCTGACATGTCTGGAGAAGCGGTGAAGCGGCGCGTGTAGCCGAAGCGCCGGGGCGCGACAATGCTGGGGCAGGGCACAGGATGGATGGAAAATGACGGATTGGGGCAAATTCGTCGTCCGCCTGGAGTAGAATTGAGGGGCGGTTTCGCATGTCGATGCGTGTTTTGGGACTAAATTGCCAAAACATCCTGCCGAATCGGCTTCCGGCCCGCCATGGCAACGTCTAACCAAAGCCTATGGAATTGCATGACCCCGGCGGCAGAATCCGCCTGAAACTGGCAGGCGACATCCGCTCGGCAGCGGGTTTCTCGGCCGATCGGCGCCATCGCACCTGGCTGGAGCGGCGCTGGGATGGCGCGGCCATGGGGGCGGGCCATCACGCCGCCTTCATCGGCATGAACCCCTCCACCGCCGATGAGAATGCCGATGACCCCACCGTGCAGGGCTGCATGGCGCGCGCCCGCGCCTGGGGCTTTGGCGCCGCTGTGATGCTCAACGCCTTCGCCTATCGCGCCACCGACAAAACCCGCCTGCTGGAGATCGCCGACCCGATTGGCGCTCAGAATGATGCCGATATCCTGCGCTTTTGCGCCGCGGCCGGTGTGGTGGTGGCGGCCTGGGGGCAGCCGCCCAAGCCCTTGCGCGGCCGCGGTGCCGCAATCGCCGCCATGCTGCGCGGGGCTGGCCTTGGGCTGAAATGCTTTGCGGTGAATGCCGATGGCAGCCCCAAGCACCCGCTCTATGTCCGGCGCGATGCGGTGCTGATCGATTACCCCGGCTGAGCCATGCCCCTTGCGGACGAATCCCCGCCATGGTGTACCCTGCCGCCCATGCTCAGAACACAGCGTGAACATCGATGAGTGACCTGTTCGGTGGCAAGCCGCCGCCGCAAAAGCCGGGGCCGAGCTATTCGGCAGCCGATATCGAGGTGCTGGAGGGGCTGGAGCCGGTCCGCCGCCGCCCGGGCATGTATATTGGCGGCACCGATGAGAACGCCATGCACCATCTGGCGGCCGAGATCATCGACAATGCGATGGACGAAGCCGTGGCCGGCCATGCCGACCGCATCGAGGTCACGCTTGAGGCCGGCAATTTCCTGACTGTGCGCGACAATGGCCGCGGCATCCCGGTGGATCCGCACCCGAAATTCCCCAAGCAAAGCGCGCTGGAGGTCATTCTCACCACGCTGCATTCGGGCGGCAAATTCTCCGGCAAATCCTATGAGACCTCCGGCGGGTTGCACGGGGTGGGCTCTTCGGTGGTCAATGCGCTGGCCGAGTTGATGGAGGTGGAGGTCGCGCGCGAGCGCACGCTCTACACCCAGAGCTATTCCAAGGGCGTGCCGCTGGGCAAACTCATCAATGCGGGCGCGGTGCAGAACCGCCGCGGCACGCAGATCCGCTTCAAGCCGGACCCCGAGATTTTCGGCGGCATGATCTTCCGGCCGGAGCGGCTATATCGTTTCTGCCGCTCGAAAGCCTATCTCTACAAGGGTGTGGAAATCCGCTGGTCCTGCGAGCCGGCGCTGCTGAAGGAAGGCTCGGAGACGCCGGCGCAGGGCGTGCTGCATTTCCCCGGCGGGCTTGCCGATTTCCTCGCGGTCTCAACCGAGGGCCGCGCCACCGTGGTGGGCAGCCCCTGGGTGGGTGAGGGCAGCTTCCCCGATGGCGCGGGGCGGGTGGAATGGGCCATCACCTGGCTGGAGCATGGCGATGGGGCCCAAAGCACCTATGCCAATACCATCCCTACGCCGCAGGGCGGCACGCATGAGGCGGGTTTGCGCGCCGCCCTCACCAAGGGCCTTCGCGCCTATGGCGAGTTGAAGAAAGAAAAACGCGCCGCCGCCATCACCGCCGAGGATGTTCTGGCGGGCCTGGCCGGCATGCTCAGCGTCTTCATCCGCGACCCGCAATTCCAGGGCCAGACCAAGGATAAGCTGACGTCGCCCGAGGCCGCCCGCCTGGTCGAGCAGGCGCTGCGCGACCATTTCGACCATTGGCTGACCGGCGACCCGGCCACTGCCGATAACCTCCTCGCCTTTTGCATCGAGCGGGCGGAGGACCGGCTGCGCCGACGCGAACAGAAGGAGACGCCGCGCAAATCGGCCACGCGAAAGCTGCGCCTGCCGGGCAAACTCTCCGATTGCTCGCGTGAGGGGGTGGATGGCACGGAGCTGTTTCTGGTCGAGGGTGATTCGGCCGGTGGCTCGGCCAAGCAGGCGCGCGACCGGGAGACCCAGGCGGTGCTGCCCTTGCGGGGCAAAATCCTCAACGTCGCCAGCGCCAGCACCGAAAAACTGCGCGCCAATCAGGAGCTGAAGGACCTGATCGAGGCGCTGGGCTGCGGCGTGGGCGAGAAATTCGATGCCGCCCGGCTGCGCTATGGCCGGGTGATCATCATGACCGATGCCGATGTGGATGGCGCGCATATCGCCGCCCTGCTGATGACCTTCTTCTACAAGGAATTGCCGCAATTGGTGCGTGATGGCCGGGTGCATCTGGCCCAGCCGCCGCTCTACCGCCTGCAGGCGGCGGGCAAATCCTTCTATGCCATGGATGACCGAGACCGTGAGCGGGTGGCGAAGCGGGAATTCAAGGCCGGGCAGAAGATCGAGGTCAGCCGCTTCAAGGGGCTGGGCGAGATGCCGCCCGCGGCGCTGAAGGAAACCACCATGGACCCCAAGCGCCGCACCCTGCTCAAGGTGGTGCTGCCAGCCGATGAGCGCGCCCGCACCGCCGATCTCATGGAGGCGCTGATGGGGCGCAAGCCGGAGCTGCGCTTCAAATTCATCCAGGAAAATGCCGGGCGGCTTGATGCGGAGGCGGTGGACGCCTGAGGGGTATCGGCCGAAGAAGGGCCGTGCCCGAAAATCCCTCCATGCCGCCCATGCCATGGGCGCTGATCGCCGCTTGTTCGCTGGGCATGTTCGTGGCCTCCGCCAGCGGCACCACACGGGCGCCATTTCTCATCGACATGGCGCGCGACCTGGAAAGCTCGGTGGGGCTGGTGGCCAATCTCATGGCGATGACGGCCACGGCCTGGGGCGTGACCTCCTTCGTGGCGGGGCAGGGGTCGGACCGGTTTGGCCGGCGGCTATTTCTGGTGGGTGGGCCGCTTTTGCTGGCCTTGAGCATGTTGGGCGTGGCGGCGGGCGGCAGCTATGCCGCCATTGCGGTGGCGGCCACAGCGGCGGGAGGCTGCGCGGGGGCCTTCACCGGGGTGATGATGGCCGAGGTCTCGGCGCGGGTGGCGGACCGCCAGCGCGGCCGCGCCATGGGCTGGGTAATGGCCGGGCAGTCGCTCGCGCTGCTGGTGGGGGTGCCGCTGGCGGCCTTTATGGGCGCGTTTATCGGCTGGCGCGGGGTGAATCTCGCCATCGCCGGCATCACCCTGCTGGCGATGCTGGCGCTGTTGCTGACCACCGGCCAGGCCAATGATGGCAGGCGGGCGCCGGGTGCTCGGCCGGTGAGCCTGCGGGCGGCGCTCTCGCCCCGGGTGATCAGGCTGCTGGCGCTGGGGGTGACGGAGCGGCTCTGCTACGGGCTGACGGTGGTGTATTTTGCCACCTTCCTGCAATCGACCTATGCGCTCTCGGTGGCCGGGGTGGCGGGGCCGCTGGCGGTTTTCGCCGCGGGCAATATTTTGGGGACTATTCTGGGCGGGCAATTGGCCGATCGGCTGCCCAATCGCATGCTGACTTTTGCCGGGGCGATGGTGGCCTCGGCCGTCGTCGCGTTGCCGCTATTTGGCTGGCATCCCGGGCTGGCGGGCTCGGTGGGCCTGGGTTTTCTCTATGTCTTCATCAACGCGCTGGCGCGTCCAAGCCTGATGGCGGCTTTGGCCAATGTGCCCGATTCGGTGCGCGGCACGGTGCTGGGGCTGAATGTGACCTCGGCGTCCTTTGGCTGGCTGGGCGCGGCGGCGCTGGGCGGCTGGATGCTGGCGCATTATGGTTTTGCCGGTTTTGGCCCGCTGGCGGCGGTGATTGGCGCGCTGGGCGGCGGTTTGGCGGTATTGGCGCGCCGCTGAGGCCCTGCGATCAGGCATTTTTCACAATAGGCTGAATACCCACCGTTTTTTATGTCAATTGACCGATTTCTGGGCAAGGCCGTCGGAAATTTGCCGGGCTCTTCGTGATCGCGCATTGATCCCACTGCATGGCTGGGCCAATGTATCTGCATCGGTAAGCCCCGGACATAACAAGGGGCAATGCGCCGGCCACCATTCGTTGGGAGATTGACCCGTGGAAATTTTTAAGCTGCGTCAGCTGGCAGGCGGCCTGCTAGGTGCTGCCATGATGGCGTTCACCGCACCTGCTATGGCCCAAGCGCCAGCAGCCGCTCCGGCAGCAAGTGCTGGCGGCGGTGCCAATATGATCGATACGATCCGTGCCCGTGGCCAGCTGCTCTGCGGCGTCTCCACCGGCCTCGCCGGCTTCGCCCAGCCCAATAGCCAGGGCGTCTGGGCCGGCTTTGACGTGGATTATTGCCGCGCAGTGGCCATTGCCATCTTCGGCACCGAGCAGAACCGCGTGCGCTATGTGCCCACCACCGCCCAGGTGCGCTTCACCGCGCTGCAATCGGGCGAGGTGGACATGCTAAGCCGCAACACCACCTGGACGCTGAGCCGCGATACCTCGCTCGGCCTCGATTTCACCGCGACCAATTTCTATGACGGCCAGGGTTTTATGGTGAAGCGCTCGCTGGGCGTGACCGCCGCGCGGCAGCTGGATGGCGCCACGATCTGCGTGCAGCCCGGCACCACCACCGAGCAGAACCTGGCCGATTGGGCCCGCAGCGTGCGGGTCAATATCCGCCCCGTGGTGATCGAGCGGCTGGAGGATAATATCGCCGCCTATCTGGCCGGGCGTTGCGATGCCTATACGACGGATGTCTCGGGGCTCGCCGCCTCGCGCTCCGCCCAGCAGGTGCCGGCTGACCATGTCATCCTGCCCGATGTGATCAGCAAGGAACCGCTCGGCGTGCTGGTGCGCCATGGCGATCAGCGCTTTGCCGATCTGGTCCGTTGGGTGCATTTCGGCCTTCTCGCCGCCGAGGAATTCGGCATCACGGCTGAAAATGCCGCCGGCCTGGCCACCACCGATAACCGCCCCGAGGTGCAGCGTATTTTGGGTCGCACCGGCGGGTTGGGCCAGATGATGGGCGTGGACAATGCCTGGATGCTCAATGTGATCCGCACCCTGGGCAATTATGGCGAGATCTCTACCCGCAACCTGGCACCGCTCGGCCTGCAGCGCGGCCCCAATGCCCTGTGGACCACGCCCGGTGGCCTGCAATACGCACCGCCCTTCCGGTGATGTCACGGGCGGGGCCGGGTTGCATCCCAGCCCCGCATGAATGGGCCCCAGGCCGCGCGCCGCGCGCCTGGGGCCTTTGATCGAGAAGGACCCCCCGGGATGAGCGATACCGCGATCGACCCCCGCTATGGCACAAAACCGCCCAAACGCCCCTTGCGCCTGAGTTGGGGCGATGAGCGGGTGCGCGGTATCGTCTATCAAATTCTGGTGGTCGGCATTGTGGGCAGCATTGCCTATTGGCTGTTCTCCAACACGATGCACAATCTCGAAGTCCGGCGCATCGCCACCGGCTGGGGCTTTCTGGAGCGTGAGGCGGGGCTGCCCATCGCTGAATTCCTGATCCCTTATGACCCCACCGATACCTATCTGCGTGCGCTGCAGGTGGGGGTGCTGAACACCCTCAAGGTTGCGGTGATCGGTATTGTCCTGGCGACCATCCTGGGCACCATCCTGGGCGTGCTCAAACTGTCGAAGAACTGGCTCGTGAGCCGGGTGGTGGGCGCCTATATCGAAATCGTGCGCGATCTGCCGCTGCTGCTGCAATTGCTGTTCTGGTACGCGCTGCTGCAGGGCCTGCCCGGGCCGCGCCAGGCGATTCACCCCGCGACCGGGGTTTTCCTCTCCAATCGCGGCCTGAAGCTGCCCTTCTTCGAATGGGAGGGGCCGCATAACTGGGCCCTGCTGCTGATGCTGATCGGCGCGGTCGGCACCTATTTCTACCGCCGGGCAGCCCGGGCCAAGCAAATGGCTGATGGCCAGCCGCGCGCCATCTGGCCTGCTGCCACGGTGATGATGCTGGTTGTGCCCCTAGGCGCCTGGTACGCCATGGGCGCACCCTTCACGCCGGATATCCCAGCGCTGCGCGGGTTCAATTTCCAGGGCGGGCTGACGGTGAGCCCGGAATTCTTCGCGCTGCTGCTGGGGCTCACGCTCTACACCGCCGGCTTTATCGCCGAGATTGTGCGGGCGGGCATCCTCTCGGTCAGTCAGGGGCAATGGGAGGCGGCAGAGGCGCTGGGCCTGCCGCGCGGGCGGGTGATGAACCTCGTCGTGCTGCCACAGGCGCTGCGCGTGATCATCCCGCCGATGACCAGCCAATTCCTCAATATCACCAAGAATTCCTCCCTGGCGGTGGCTATCGGCTATCAAGATATCGTCTCCATCGCGAATACCACACTGAACCAGACCGGCCAGGCAATTGAGGGCATTGCCATCATCATGGTGGTCTATTTGACGATCAGCCTGAGTATTTCGCTGTTCATGAATTGGTATAATTCGAAAATCGCCTTGGTGGAGCGCTAAGCCATGAGCATCACCACCGACAGCCTGCCCGTAGCCCCGCGCCTCGCTCCCGCCCTCTCGGTGGGCTGGCTGGGCTGGGTGCGGGCCAATTTGTTCAGTTCCTGGCTGAACAGCCTGGTCACCATCGCGCTGGCCTATTTCATCGTGAAATACGCCATCGGCTTTGTGGATTGGGCCTTTGTGAACGCGATCTGGAGCGTGCCCAATGACGCGGCCGGAAGGCCCGATACCAGCTCCTGCCGCGACAATAAGGGGCTGGGCGCCTGCTGGGCGGTGATCAACGAAAAACATCGCTTCATGCTCTTTGGCACCTATCCCTATGAGCAGCATTGGCGCCCGGCAGTGGTCTGTGTGCTCTTCGT